>DASXEW010000001.1:900000-1065270 GCA_036489885.1 Candidatus Baltobacteraceae bacterium | reverse complement strand
TATTCTGTTCGTCGTGACTCTGACGCCACGCCTGATCGGTGCGGTCAGTGATCCGGCCCGAGGTGGGTCTGGTGTTAGGGTTTGTTCCTTGAAAACTGAACAGTGCAGTAGCGCATAAGTCTGTGGGTCTCCGACCCGCCGGATAGACTGAAGGCGCCGAAAGGCGTTTTTTCGTTTCTCCCGGCGGATCAGTGAGATTATTTGGTTGTGCTAGCGTGAACTACCGGCTCCACCGGTTTTACGTGAACACAGCCCGTACAACAATTTAGACGAGCGTTCTTTTTTATAAAGAGCGTGATCCGATTTTGCGTTTCGGATCGAAATCGTCGGCGCTGATTTAGAGCCTAACAAAGGCTCCGTAAGATTACTTATGGAGAGTTTGATCCTGGCTCAGGATTAACGCTGGCGGCGTGCCTAACACATGCAAGTCGAACGAGGTAGCAATACCTAGTGGCAGACGGGTGAGTAACGCGTGGTCAACCTACCCTCGAGCGGGGGATAACTAGCCGAAAGGCTAGCTAATACCGCATAACATCAAAGCCGGCATCGGCAATGATTGAAAGCAGTAATGCACTTGAGGACGGGACCGCGTCCGATTAGCTAGTTGGTGAGGTAATGGCTCACCAAGGCTACGATCGGTAGCTGGTTTGAGAGAACGACCAGCCACACTGGGACTGAGAACGGCCCAGACTCCTACGGGAGGCAGCAGTGAGGAATTTTCCGCAATGGGCGAAAGCCTGACGGAGCGACGCCGCGTGTGGGAAGAAGGCCTTCGGGTCGTAAACCACTGTCGAAGGGGAAGATATTGACGGTACCCTTGGAGGAAGCCCCGGCTAACTACGTGCCAGCAGCCGCGGTAAGACGTAGGGGGCAAGCGTTATTCGGAATTATTGGGCGTAAAGCGCTCGTAGGCGGGACAGGAAGTCCGTGAAGAAAGACCTGGGCTCAACTCAGGGAACGGCACGGATACTCTTGTTCTTGAGGCAATCAGAGGGTGATGGAATTCCCGGTGTAGCGGTGAAATGCGTAGATATCGGGAGGAACACCAGTGGCGAAGGCGATCACCTGGGGTTGTTCTGACGCTGAGGAGCGAAAGCTAGGGGAGCAAACGGGATTAGATACCCCGGTAGTCCTAGCCGTAAACGATGGATACTAGGTGTATGTGGTATCGACTCCATATGTGCCGTAGTTAACACAGTAAGTATCCCGCCTGGGGAGTACGGCCGCAAGGTTAAAACTCAAAGGAATTGACGGGGGCCCGCACAAGCGGTGGAGCATGTGGTTTAATTCGACGCAACGCGAAGAACCTTACCGGGGCTTGACATCGGAGGACAACTCTAGAAATAGAGCTTAGGGGCAACCCTACTTCCAGACAGGTGCTGCATGGCTGTCGTCAGCTCGTGCCGTGAGGTGTTGGGTTAAGTCCCGCAACGAGCGCAACCCTCGTCGTGTGTTGGTCCACAAGATCTCTCACACGAGACCGCCGATGAGAAGTCGGAGGAAGGTGGGGATGACGTCAAGTCAGCATGGCCCTTACGTCCCGGGCTACACACGTGCTACAATGCGCCGAACAACGAGCTGCGAACCCGCGAGGGTAAGCCAATCTCTTAAATCGGCGCTCAGTTCGGATTGAAGGCTGCAACTCGCCTTCATGAAGTCGGAATCGCTAGTAAACGCAGATCAGCTACGCTGCGTTGAATACGTTCCCGGGCCTTGTACACACCGCCCGTCACGTCACCTGAGTTTAGTGCACCCGAAGCCGCCCGTGTAACCGCAAGGAACAAGGCGTCCAAGGTGTGCTAGGTAAGGGGGACGAAGTCGTAACAAGGTAGCCGTATCGGAAGGTGCGGCTGGATCACCTCCTTTCTAAGGAGTACATGCCGTTGGTTTGCGAGCTTCGCATAACGCAACGGCGTATTCACTTAAGTCGACCACAGACGATGTCGTTTGCTCCAGGTATCATCCGGCCAATTGAGGCTAAGGTTTGGTTGAGGAGAACGGCGCGACGCGTATTTCAGCGTCGTTTGTGGCCGCTGCACTGTTCAGCTTTGAGGGAGCGACTCTCGAAGCGGTTGCGATCGTTTGATACGCACCGCATTTTCGAAAGAGTCACGCTCTCATGATCCTTGAAAACTGCATAGAGAAGAACTTTCATGTGCCAAACATGAAAAGCGGTCTTACGCGGTCCGTCCGCGTGAGATGCAATTTTTAAAAACGAAGACAGTAAGTCGAGTTCAAAGTTAACAAAGGGCGCATGGTGGATACCTAGGCATCACAGGCGATGAAGGACGCAGCAAGCTGCGATAAGCCGGGGGGAGCTGCTAACGAGCGATTATCCCCGGATCTCCGAATGGGGCAACCCACGTGCCGTAATGGGCACGTACTCCGCGATGAATTCAATAGTCGTGAGAGAGCGTACGCGGTGAACTGAAACATCTAAGTAGCCGCAGGAAAATACATCAACCGAGATTCCCCTAGTAGTGGCGAGCGAAAGGGGAACAGCCTAAACCGTTCGCGTGCAAGCATTCAGGCGTTGCGCGAAGGGTGTTGTAGGACGGCCATCTGAGAGCTGATTATCTCAGCACGAGTCAAAAATCTGATTGCTAGTTGAAGCCGGCTGGAAAGCCGCACCAAAGAACGTGATAGTCGTGTAAGCGAAAGCAACCAGACTTGTGGAGCTGTTCCTGAGTAGGGCGGGGCACGAGAAACCCTGTCTGAAACTGGGAGGACCATCTTCCAAGGCTAAATATTCTGTGATGACCGATAGTGAACGAGTACCGTGAGGGAAAGGTGAAAAGAACCCCTGAAGGGGAGTGAAATAGAACATGAAACCGCGCGCCTACAAACCGTGAAAGGCCTATGCGCAAGCATGGCTGATCGCGTGCCTATTGAAGAATGAACCTGCGAGTTACTTGGTGCAGGCAAGGTTAAGGTGAAGAGCCGGAGCCGTAGTGAAAGCGAGCCTGAATAGGGCGACAAGTCTGCATCAGTAGACCCGAAACCAAGTGATCTATCCATGGCCAGGGTGAAACATGATTAACCTCATGTGGAGGCCCGAACCTGTTGTTGTTGAAAAAACATTGGATGAGTTGTGGATAGGGGTGAAAAGCCAATCGAACTTGGAGATAGCTGGTTCTCCTCGAAATAGCTTGAGGGCTAGCGTTGCATCTTAACTTCTGGGGGTAGAGCACTGACAGGGCTAGGGGCCTTACCGGGTTACCGAACCCCATCAAACTCCGAATACCAGAAGGTACGTAGCAGCAGTCAGACTGTGGGGGATAAGCTCCATGGTCAAAAGGGAAACAGCCCAGATCATCGGCTAAGGTCCCTAATCGATGCTTAGTGGTAAAGGAAGTCATTTCGCCCAGACAACTAGGAGGTTGGCTTAGAAGCAGCCATCCTTGAAAGAGTGCGTAATAGCTCACTAGTCGAGTGAAGTGGCGCCGAAAATTCAACGGGGCTCAAGCATCGAACCGAAGCCATGGGATTACGCGAGTAACATTGCGTGATCGGTAGAGGAGCGTTGTGGTGTAGGCTGAAGCGCGACCGTGAGGACGCGTGGACGAGCCACAAGAGCGAATGCAGGTATAAGTAGCGAGAAATGCGGGTGAAAACCCCGCACGCCGGAAGTCTAAGGTTTCCTGAGCTACGTCAATCGACTCAGGGTGAGTCGGGACCTAAGCCGAGGCTGAGAAGCGTAGGCGATGGATAAGCCGTTCATATTCGGCTACCACCAAAGTCTGTTTAGACTTTGCAGAAACAATTTCACTCGCAGTGATGCGTGTGATTTTGCATCTGTACGGTCTATGAAGCGATGGGATGACGCAGGAGGATAGGTGGGCGCACCGTTGGATGTGTGCGTCTAAGCAGGTAGGGGGTCACGTAGGTAAATCCGCGTGACGTAACTCCGAGAAGCGAATGCGAGGGGCTTCGGCCCCGAAGCCACTGACTCCACGCTGCCAAGAAAAGTCTCTAGCTAAGACCCAGGTGCCCGTACCGCAAACCGACACAGGTAGACTGGCAGAGCATGCTAAGGCGACGGGAGAATCCCTGTTAAGGAACTCGGCAAATTAACCCCGTAACTTCGGGAGAAGGGGTGCCTCTTTTGGTTTAGGATTTACTCCAAAAGCCATTGGAGGTCGCAGTTAACTGGCCCAAGCGACTGTTTACCAAAAACACAGGTCTCTGCGAACGCGAAAGCGGACGTATAGGGGCTGACTCCTGCCCGGTGCTGGAAGGTTAAAGGGAGAGGTTAGCGCAAGCGAAGCTTTGATCTGAAGCCCCAGTAAACGGCGGCGGTAACTATAACCGTCCTAAGGTGACAACAACGTTGCCTCGTTGCGCAGTAATGCGCAACTAAACATCTGACTATATGCGGGAACATCCTTAGAGCTCGATCTACTCGATCGCGAAAGCGATCAGTAAAAATGATCGAGATTGGACAATCCGCAGGAAACCTCACTGCAGAGGGATCCTCAGAGACTATACGTCAGACATCCGGAGAGGCGCACACAGTGTAGCCGCGATTAACATCGCGGTGTTTGTGCTTCGACATAAGCACGGTTCGATCGTCCGCGATCGTCCGAGCATTCGGATGAAGATAGAGTCCACTCCGGCGTGAAAGCGCCGGAAAAAAGTGAGCGAAATTCCTTGTCGGGTAAGTTCCGACCTGCACGAATGGAGTAACGACTTGGGCACTGTCTCGATGGGGATCCCGGCGAAATTGCAGTACCAGTGAAGATGCTGGTTACCCGCGGCAGGACGGAAAGACCCCATGAAGCTTTACTGTACCCTGATGTTGGGTCTTGAGATTTTCTGTACAGGATAGGTGGGAGTCGATGATCCGTGGACGCTAGTTTACGGGGAGACAACGTTGGGATACCACCCTGAAAATTTCGGGATTCTAACTGTCAGCCGTTATCCGGTTGAAGGACAGCGTCAGGCGGGCAGTTTGACTGGGGCGGTCGCCTCCCAAAGAGTAACGGAGGCGCCCAAAGGTTCCCTCAGAACGGTCAGAAACCGTTCGTTAGAGTGTAAAGGCAAAAGGGAGCTTGACTGCGAGACGGACAGGTCGAGCAGGTGCGAAAGCAGGGCTTAGTGATCCGGCGGTACCGAATGGAAGGGCCGTCGCTTATCGGATAAAAGCTACTCTGGGGATAACAGGCTTATCTCCCCCAAGAGTCCACATCGACGGGGAGGTTTGGCACCTCAACATTAGGGGTGAAGCGGCAGAAATGCCGTTGCAAGTTCCGGCTTATAACGGTGAACTCCGAACGTCTCGAGGACTAGAGACGAGGACAATACCGTGGGAAGTCAGACCGTAAGGTCTTGACCCCGTAACGACTGATTCATTCGCGAACCTAATCGCGAATGATGAGATGACGTCGCTGCTCATTACGAGCAAATCAATCGAACGTCATCACACGCCGGCTCCTCGCGCAACGCATGTTGCGCAGGATGAAGATATAGTCTGCGCTACGAGTAATCGTAGAGAAACGCGCGATGTCGGATCGTCGCATCCTGGGGCTGTAGTAGGTCCCAAGGGTTGGGCTGTTCGCCCATTAAAGCGGTACGCGATCTGGGTTCAGAACGTCGTGAGACAGTTCGGTCCCTATCCGCCGTGGGCGTAGGAGATTTGAGGGGCTTCGACTCTAGTACGAGAGGACCGAGTTGAACGAACCGCTGGTGAACCGGTTGTCCCGCCAGGGGCATAGCCGGGTAGCTATGTTCGGAGCAGATAAACGCTGAAAGCATATAAGCGTGAAACTGACCCCAAGATGAGATCTCAATCTCGAAAGAGTGAAGGGCCGTGGGAGACTACCACGTTGATAGGCCGGGGGTGGAAGGCGAGCAATCGCTGGAGCTGACCGGTACTAATCGCCCGGAAACTTTAACTCGACTACGTTTTCGTTAGTTTGGCCATGAAGGTTCTTCTCTGTGCAGATTTCTCACGTGGCTGCCTCGAGCTCCGGCTCGGCGCCGCGTGAGGACCAGGTTTCTGGCGCCCATAGCGGTGGGGTCCCACCCGTTCCCATCCCGAACACGGCAGTTAAGCCCGCCAGCGCCGATGGTAGTTGGACCGCAGGGTTCTTCGAGAGTAGGACGGTGCCAGATTAATTGAGGAGAAGCTCGCTGCAAGTTATCAGCGGGCTTCTTGCTTTTTAGCGGTCCTCTTGGGGGCGCCGGCGTGGCAGACGATACCAGATCGCATCGCAGGCTGCGCGATCGGCATCGTCGAGCTTTATTTCGGCGGCACCGAGTGAATCCGCGATCTGTTCCGGCTTGCTGGCGCCGACGATTGCGCAAGCGATACCTGGCTGATCGAGAGTCCATCGCAGCGCAACGTGCGTGAGGCTTTTGCCGCGTTTGCCGACATCATCGGAAAGCTCTTGCACAAGACGCAACATTTCATCCTGATAGTAGCGCGTGCGATAACGCTCGCCCGACGGTCCTGAAAAGCTGAATCGCCCTTCCGCCGGTTTTGCACCCGGCTTGTATTTGCCGGTGAGCATTCCGGCCGCAAGCGGATTGTAGATGACGACCGCGACATCGCATGCAGCGGCAGCCGGAATGAGCTCGCTTTCGATAGCTCGGTACAACATGTTGTAGCGGGGTTGCACGCAGGCGAAGCGCGCGCGATTGTGTTCCGCGCTCCATCCCGTCCAATACGAGAGCTGCCATGAAGGCATGTTGCTGACCGCCGAGTAGCGGATCTTTCCCGCCGTACGCATGTCGTCGAGCGCTTCGATCGCCTCGTCGAGCGGCGTTTGTGGATCGGGATGATGGAGATAGTAAATATCGACATAATCTGTCTGCAAGCGACGGAGCGAATCGTCGAGTGCTCGCATGAGATGCGTTCTCGAATTCCCGCCTTCGTTGGGCCCTGGACCGATAACGTTGTTGCCCTTGCTCGCGAGGATGAAGCGCTCGCGTTTGCCTTTGAGCCACGCGCCGACGAATTCTTCGCTCTTGCCCATCGTCTGCGGGCTCGGGGGCAACGGATATGCATTAGCGGTATCGATGAAATTCACACCGCGCTCGGCGGCGATGTCCATGATCTTATTTGAAGCGGCTGCGTCTGCCTGAGCTCCGAACGTCATCGTTCCAAGACAAATGCGCGAAACGCTCAACCCGCTGCGCCCGAGGCGAATCATCTCCATGGTTCGCACCTTACGGCGAACGCTGCGGGATTCCTTAGGTCGGCGCGCTTACAGTGCGCCCGAGCCGGTTCGTCGTACTATGCCATCACATGAAAAAACTTAGCTGCGCAACGGCCGTTTGCGTCCTGGTCCTGTGGTCCGTGGTGCCGAAGGCTTTTGGCGCCGATCCGATCGTACTCGAACGAGTGAGCGGGAGGCTCGACTACCAGCGCACGGTCACAGGCAATCGTGTTCCGGTCACGGGGCAGCTGACAATTCATCCGCATGGCTTTGCGTACACGCAGGCGCGTTCGATGGCCGCGGTCGATTTGCCGGATTCATCGGTCGTGTCGATCGGGGCGTCATCGCAAGTCGGCTTGGAGTCTTTCGATCGCACAACGCCGATCGCAAGCGCGACGATCAGGATCGACGCTGGCGCCATTCATTTCTCGGTCCGGCATCCCGCGGGCGCGCATTCGAACTATACGTTCATTACGCCGGTGAGCGAGA
Source organism: Candidatus Baltobacteraceae bacterium (assembly GCA_036489885.1). Lineage (NCBI taxonomy): Bacteria > Bacillati > Vulcanimicrobiota > Vulcanimicrobiia > Vulcanimicrobiales > Vulcanimicrobiaceae > Vulcanimicrobiaceae bacterium. The sequence continues at coordinate 1,057,621 of DASXEW010000001.1, read as the reverse complement.
TCGCGATCCGCGGCACAGAAGGCGTAATCGTCACGCGCGGGGATGAGACGATCGTTGCGTGCGTCCACGGCACCAACAATGACACGCTTGTCGTTTACGGACGAAATGAGAAGATGTACGTCCCCGTGGGCATGACCGTGCGAATTCGCGGACGGCTGGGTGGAGCGTCCACGATGTCGATGCGCCGGGGCGTCGCCGGCCCTGAGTTCGACCAATTCAAGACGATCATCGCGCACAATCACGCCATGCGCATGCGAGGCCTGCAGAAATAACGCCGAGAGCCTATCTCTCCTGGAGCTCGGGAAAGGACAGCGCGTTCGCGCTGCTCGAGGCGAAGCGCAGCGGAAACGTTGATGTCGTCGGCGTCCTCACGACGATTACGGAAACCTACGATCGCGTCGCGATGCACGGGGTCCGTAGCAGTCTGCTCGATCGCCAAATCGCTGCGCTTCGGCTCCCGTGCATCAAGATTCTGATTCCGGGCGCGTGCACGAACGAGGTCTACGACGCGCGCATGGCCGCTGCCGTCGGCCAAATTCAGGCCGAGGGCATCGAGCATATCGTCTTCGGGGATCTCTTTCTCGAGGATATTCGCGCGTATCGTGAAGAGCGTCTTGCCAAAGCCGGCATGCACGGAGTTTTCCCACTTTGGAAACGCGACACGCGCGCGCTGGCCGAGGAAATGATCGGGATCGGTCTTACGGCCCATCTAGTTTGTGTCGATCCGAAGAAGCTCGACCGGACGTTCGCGGGCCGGCAATTCGATCGACAGTTGCTCGCGGAGTTACCCCACAGCGTCGATCCCTGCGGAGAAAATGGCGAGTTCCACACGGTCGTTTCAGCCGGGCCGATGTTCGACGCGCCGATTGCAATTGAAGTAGGAGAGGTCGTCGAACGCGATGGCTTCGTCTACGCCGACGTTGTGACGGTATGAGCGGCCGGCGCGCGTTCTGGATCAACTCGGCTTTGGCGTATGCCACTGCGGTGTTGCTAACATCCACGCTGCACGAAGTTGGCCACGGCCTGATGGCGCAAAGTCTCGGTTTTTCCCCGAAGATCTACGCTTTTTACGAAGACAACCCGAGCGGGACACCGGTGCAAAATCTGCTCATTCTTGCAGCCGGACCGCTTACGAGCTTGCTGCTCGGGGTCGTCTTTCTGCTTTGGCTTCGGCGTGGAACGCCGCGCTATACGTTCCCCCGCCTATTTCTCTTTTGGATGGCCTGGTCAGGCATCATATTATTCGTCAACTACCTGATCGTAACTCCGTTGATGCGCGCCGGCGATACCTGGGCGATCGCCGACATTCTCCAAGCGCCGCTCCCGACGCGTTGGGTATGGTGCGCGATCGGCATCGTTGCGATCGTTCGGCTCGCACCAGTCGCAAAAGAGTCGATGTTTGCCGTTGCGCCACAGAATACGCAGCTCGATTCACGGCGCGATCAACGGCGGTACGTAATGGGCGGATTCTATCTTCCGTTACTCGCCGGCGTCATATTACTGGCGCCTGCGGGCATCGGCGGCAGGCTGTCGATCGTCATGCTCGGATTGCTGTCGGCGATCGGAAACATCGATATCATCGCAGCGACGCTTTACGCTCGACCGGATCCGCCAACTGTGCATGGCGTTGATGCCCCGCTGCGCATCGACCCGTTCGCGATTGGCGCGTATCTCGTCATGGTTGTAATGTACGTTTTCGTATTCTCTCGCGGCATGCCCGTCTGAGAGGCGCCGACCGGCGCGTCAGTGAACCGTTCAACCCCTCGGTGGCTTACCCCAGCCGGATTGCACGTACGTTCCGTCGACGACGATCGCGGGCGTGGTTGGATCGCCGCTTGAAAGTTGCAGCATCCGGCGCCTAACTGCAGCATCACGTTGCGCATCGTACGACTCGAACGCCCAGCCTTTGCTGCGATAAAATGCCTGCGCTTGCGCGCAATAGGGGCAGTCCGATTTGATGTACAGCTCGATCCGGTGCCCCGGCCCAAGTGCCTCGACGTCTATTTTGTTACTGTCCCCAGGACCCACGTTTTATCCACAAAGACGCCGGGTAGTTAGGCGGCCTCGGAGTCGGGGAGCGCTTTGCGGACTTTCTGCACGTCCGGAATAATCTGCAAAAACTCGTCGACGAGCGCCGGATCGAAGTGCTGTGCTTTGCCTTTTTTCAGCGTGTCGAGCACTTCATTGAGCGGCCACGCTTTTTTGTACGGGCGGGTCGAAACGAGCGCGTCGAAAACGTCGGTGAGCGCGCAGATGCGGCCGGTCAGCGCGATATCCTTGCCTTTGAGGCCTTGAGGATATCCGCTGCCGTCCCACTTCTCGTGATGCGCGAGCGCGATTTCGGCGCCCATCTTGATGACGGGCGACTCACTTTCCTTGAGAATCTCGTAACCGGCGCGTGCGTGCGACTTCATGACTTCCCATTCGGTCGGCGTCAACTTGCCTTCTTTGAGCAGAATGCTATCCGGAATCGCAACTTTGCCAATATCGTGCATCGGCGCAGCCAAGAAGATCAATTCCTGATCCGCAGTCGAACGGCCGATACGCGCCGCTAGCAGGCGTGCGTAGTGACCCATGCGCACGATGTGATTTTTCGTTTCCTTATCGCGATATTCGGCCGCACGCGTCAGGCGGAAGATCGTCTCTTCCTCGGCGAGCAAGATTTCGTTGGTCTTGTCGCGCACCGTCTCAGCGAGCATTTCAGCGCGTTCTTTTAGCTCGAGATCTTTACTGCGAAGTTTGAGCAAGCTGCGTACGCGCGCCAGGAACTGAACCGGATCGGCCGGCTTGTGCAGAAAGTCGTCGACCTCTTCATCGAAAACTTTGTTGCCTCGGATATCATTCTCGTTCTTTCCGCTGATCATGATGACCGGAATGGCTTTGCGTTCCGGGATCTTGCGAAATTTCTGAACGAAATCGAGGCCGGTCTCGGGCTCGAGATCATACTCCGTGATCACGAGATCGACCGAGTTGCTCTCGGCGAACATCAAGGCAGCACGCGACGTCGTATACGGAACGACCTCGATGCCGTCGAGTTGTTTGAGGATGCGCTGGTAGCCTTGAAGACTTGTAAACGCGTCATCGAGTGCGAGGACGGTCTGCATATTCAATCGCTTCGGCGCCAGTGACGGCCGTCCCGCAGTATAAAAAGAGTTTTACGAAGCTGCGTCAAGCGCCGTGGCGAGGGCGGAAAGGTCCTGGACGGCGGGCATGGCCGCACGCAGACGACAGGTTTCGACGTTTGCGGGGAGAGCTTCGCGCTCGAACCTCTCGCGCACCCAGCCGATCCATTCGTCACCCCCATACAGGGACAGGCTTCCGAGGGCAACGACGTCGAGGACGAGCAAATCTGCCAAGAGCGCGCAGGCTGCACCGACCGCAAGGGCGTTTTCCCGGACGATTTCGAGCGCAAGCGATTCACCAGCCTGAGCTCGGGAGAGGATTTCGGGGGGGCTCGTTTGGCCGAGGCCGTCCGGATCGCGCTCTTGCGCAAGAAGCAGAAGCGCTTTTGCCGACCCAAATCCTTCGAAACAGCCCGGCTTTGCGAAGATATTCGGGCCCATGTCGCGGTATCGAATGTGGCCGATCTCGGGTGAATGGCCGCTTGCACCGTACCGAACGCGACCGTCGAGGACGAGTCCCGCACCGAAGCCGGTGCCGCAGGTGAGATACGCGATACCGGACGCGCCGGCATCCGGCCCCCAACGCCATTCGGCGAGCGCACATGCGGCCGCATCGTGGTGTACGAGCACCGGTAGGGCGCAATCTGCACGTAAGCGATCAAGCAGCGGAAAATTGCGGAACGGCAAATGCGGCGCATTCAAGATCACGCCACGCTTTGCATCGAGCGGGCCGCCAATCGCGACGCCCGCCGCCCGTGTTTTAGAAGTGCGAAAATCCCTTATAGCAGCGGTGATTTTTGCATAAAGCGGTTCGGCGCCAAGGGTACTCTCCGTCGGAAAACTGCTGCGCTCCGTCATCGCTCCGGTTTCGTCACCGCGTACGACGGTGGTCGTCGTTCCGCCGACGTTGACGCCGATCAGCTCCATGGCGGCCAGTTCGCCCCGCCGCGCGAGGAGCCCTCAGCGAATTCTCGCAAACCACACGCATGATCGCGTACACCGAATATCTCACGATGAAGACCGCGAAGCGCTACGAGATCATCGACATCACCGATGAGGTCCAGCGTTTCTGCGTAAAATCGAAATTGAACGATGGCATGATCTTGGTCACGGCGATGCACATAACCGCCAGCATCTTCGTGAACGATCACGAGCCGGGCTTGTGGAAGGACATCGCCGCCTGGCTTGAAGAGCTCGCCCCGAACAAACCGGATTACAAGCATCACGAAACGGGCGAAGACAATGCCGACGCACACCTCAAGCGGATGATCCTCGGGCATCAGGTCGTCGTTCCGGTAACCGGCGGCAAGCTGGATTTTGGTCCGTGGGAACGCGTGCATTACGGCGAATTCGACGGTCAGCGCCCGAAGCGAATACTCTTAAAAGCGCTCGGCTTAGGCTCTCCTTAGGCGAGGTGAGCTAGGGCCGGATCGCGATCGCGTTGACCGCGTCCCCGGCCTGTGCGGCGTACTTCGTGAAATTGTCCGCGAAGAGTTTCGCGAGCTTTTTCGCTTGTGCGTCGTACGCAGCTTTGTCGGCCCAGGATGCACGCGGATCGAGCACTTCGCTCGGAACTCCCGGCACGCTCGAGGGAATCTGTAAGCCGAAGAAGGGCTCGGGCTTGAAGGTAATGCCGGCGTCGAGCTTTCCTTCGATTGCGGCATTGACCATGGCGCGCGTGTATTCAATCTTCATGCGCGAACCGACGCCGTACGGGCCGCCAGTCCAACCGGTGTTCACCAGCCAGCAGCTTACGTTGAATTTCTGAATGCGCTCGCCGAGCATCCTCGCATACGTCGTCGGCGGATGCACCATGAACGGCGCACCGAAGCACGTCGAGAACGTGGCCTCAGGCTCGTTGACGCCACGCTCCGTGCCGGCAACTTTCGCGGTGTACCCTGAGAGGAAGTGGTACATTGCCTGCTCGGGTGTCATCTTCGAGATCGGCGGCAACACACCGAACGCGTCGGCCGTCAACATGACGATGGCGCGCGCGTGACCCGCGCGCGAACCGGGATGCACGTTCGGAATGTAGTCGAGCGGATATGCCGAGCGCGTGTTCTCGGTCTTCGATTGTTCATCGAGCTTTAGCTCCCGCGTCTTCTCGTCGAAGACGACGTTCTCGAGCACGGTTCCAAAGCGGTGCGAGGCGGCCCAAATCTCGGGCTCGGCGCTCTGCGAGAGGCGAATCACCTTTGCGTAGCACCCACCCTCGAAATTGAATACGCCGTCATCGAGTGACCAGCCGTGTTCGTCGTCGCCGATGAGCGGCCGGCGCGAGTCGGCCGAGAGCGTCGTCTTACCGGTGCCCGAGAGGCCGAAGAAGATTGCGACGTCGCCCGAAGGCCCGACGTTCGCGGAAGCGTGCATACTCAACACGTTCTTGAGCGGTAAAAGTGCGTTCATGATCGTGAAGACCGATTTCTTGATTTCGCCCGCATAGCGCGTTCCGCCGATCAAAACGATCTTCTTGGCAAGGTTGACGAGAATGAACGTCGAGGAATTCGTGCCGTCGCGTGCCGGATCGGCATCGAAAAGCGCGGCGTCAACAACCGTGAAATCCGGTTTGAAATCAGCCGGGACTTCTTCGGGGACGATGAACAGATCGCGTGCAAAGAGATTTTGCCATGCGAGCTCCGTTACGACGCGTACGTTGAGCTTGTAACGGGGATCCGCTCCGACGTTGCAATCGAGAACATAGAGATCTTTGCGGCTCAGGTAATCGGCGACGCGCGCCATGAGCGCATCAAACTTCGCTTCATCGATCGGCTTGTTGGTGGTGCCCCAATCGATGTATTTCTCGCTCGAAGGCTCTTTGACGAAGAACTTGTCCTTGGGCGAGCGACCGGTGTGTTTTCCGGTGTCGACGATCAGCTGCCCGCTCGCGCCGATTGCGCCTTCATCCCGTCGAAGCGCGTGCTCGTAAAGCTCCGCAACCGAGAGATTTCGAAAAACGCGGCCGCCCGGTTTGATCCCGATGGAGGCGAGATCGACATCAATCGGTCCCGCAACATCATTCACGGTCAGGATCATGGGAATGGTCACTCCTTCTTCGAGAGAGGAAAGGTCACGGAAATTGTCGTTCCCGTCTGGGAGGTAATTAGAACCTTAGCGGGCTCCGGTAGTGCAACCCTCTCGCAACGTGTGTACACCTGGCAGCCTTACCGACGATTGTCGCAGCTGGGAGTTAACTTGTGAGACGTAGCACGGCTCTTACCCTTAGCGCTGGCTGGATGCTTGCTCCGGCCATGGTTTATGCCGCGGGCGCGAAGCCGGCAGCATTGCATTCCGGGTCGTTCCCGAGCGGCAACGTCGACGGAATCACGGATGTCGCCGGCGTGCGCGTTGCGCATCTCACGAAGATCTCGGGAAGCGGAGCGCTTCGTCCGGGAATCGGTCCGGTGCGTACGGGTGCGACTGCAATCCTTCAAAATCGCGATCCATGGACGCAACGCTGTGCCGCGGCGTTTTATGCTCTCAACGGCAACGGTGAATTTACAGGGACACATTGGATAGAAGAATCCGGCTTCATCGAGCACCCGATCTTGTTGACCGGGACGATGAACGTTCCGCGGGTTGCAGACGGTGTCGAAAGCTGGATGATACAGCAGTATCCCGACATCGGCATTACTGAAGACGTACCATTGCCCGTCGTCGGAGAATGCGACGACCAGGGCATGAATGACGATCAGGGACGTCATGTTTTGGCGACGGAAATTCCGCCACTTCTCAATCGTGCCGGGAGCGGGCAGTTCGCGCGTGGCAACGTCGGGGCGGGCACGGGGATGCACGGATTCTCGTTCAAAGGTGGGATCGGCTCAGCGTCGCGCGTGCTTCCGGCGAACTTGGGAGGCTATACCGTCGGCGTCTTGCTGAATCTCAACGGCGGCTCGCGCGAACGACTGACGATCGCCGGCGTCCCGATCGGCATGATCATGCGTCACGAATTGCTACCGGTCGTTCGAAGCTTTCGGCGCCGCGTCGGATATCTCGCGGGGCGCGGCCGCATAGCCGGTGGAAGCATCAACGTCATCGTTGCGACCGATGCACCGATCGATTCACACATCTTGCACGCGATGATCCAACGAGTCGCGTTCGGCTTGGGGAAAGCGGGATGGTCCTCGCTGATTTCCAGCGGTGATTTCGTTTTGGGGTTCAGCACGACGAATTTGACGCGGCGCAACCCCGGCAAGCAGACCGAAACCATAGACGAGGACGAACACCACATCGATGCGCTTTATTCGGCAACTGCCGATGCAGCAGAATCTGCCGTTTACGATGCGCTCTGGAGTGCGCGCACTATGGTTGGAGCCGACGGTTGGGTACTCTACGGATTACCGCACCCGCGCGTTCGCGCGCTCTTAGCGCAGTATCGCCGGTAAGCCCTAGGCTGAAACTTTTGCGGCGCGCGCGGCCCGCTTCTGCTTCGCGGGGTTGCGCAGGCGCTCGAGCATTTCGCGCGTGGGAATCTTGATCTCATGGGCGAGATGCATCAGGCGCAATACGCGCAGCATCAGCCAGGTCGGATCGAACTCGAACCAGCGCAGTCCGAAACGTGCCGAGAACGGAAACGCGTGGTGGTTGTTGTGCCAGCCTTCGCCCCACGACAGGAGCGCGAGCCACCAGCAATTCGTTGAAAGATCGGTCGTCTTGAATGAACGGTAGCCGATCATATGGGCGACGCTGTTGATCATCCACGTAATGTGATAGCAAACGACCAGGCGTGCAAAGATTCCCCAAATCACCCACGACCAGCCGCCCACAGCCAAAAGCCCAACGCCCAGCGCGATTTGCAGCCAAAGCGTGTTGCGATCGACCCAACGATAGAACGGAACGTCGACGACGTCCGGCGCGAAGTGGCGCACATCCGCCTCGGTGCACATCTTGGCATTTTGACGGAAGAGCCACGAGCAATGCGCCCACAGGAAACCGCGGGCCATCGTGTGTGGATCGTCCTCGCCGTCCGAGAATGCATGATGCTTGCGATGCGTCGAGACCCATTCGATTGGCCCGCCTTGCAACGCGAGCGCGCCGAAAATCACGCCGACGTATTCGGCCGCAGTGTTCAAGCGTAACCCGCGGTGCGTAAGCGTACGATGATAACAGAGGGTGATCCCCAGCGCCGTTATGTTGTATAAGACGAAGGCGACCAACAAGGCCGACCAGCTGAAAAACATCGGCAAGAATGCTGCGAGGGCGATGACGTGGATGAGCAGCAGGCCAATGCCTGTGGCTTGATGGCGCTTGAGACGCAAAACTGTCCCTCCGAAATGGCGACCGGCTCTGGAAGGCTGGGCCGCACGGCGGCTTCCCCTTTCCCGGCTGGCCTTCCCCCTGTAAGTTTTTGTAAAATGGGAGGTCTTCCGGCCATGCGGGCAGGCATACGCGGCGGCTTACGCTTAAATAGCGACGGTGGCTAAGACGACCTCGGCGACCACGACGCCGCAGCAGCCGTCCACTCCGAACCGGCGGAAATTTTTTCGTCGGACAAAGCCTTTTCAGGGCGTCTACTACGCCACCCCGGGTGAGCGAGTACCGCTCGTAGGGCTGGATATCAGCGGAGGCGGGCTCTGCGTTCTCTTGCAGCAGCCGGTCAAGGATCTTTCCGCCGAGCTCATGCTCGGCGCCGTTATTCAGGCAAAACCGTTCACGGTGATCGGGACTGTCCGTTGGAGCGACGTCGTCAAAGTGAAGGGCGTCGATCACTTCCGCTACGGGCTAAAGCTGAAGTCGATTGCCGATGACGACTGGGATCGTCTCATGTTGTGGACGGTCGAGAACAACGCCGACTTCTCCGAGGGCACGACGCTCTCGGCTGCGCAACGCGACTCGCTGATCACGCAGCAGACCCAAGATAAGATCGCCGAAGCGCTGCTCGCCAAGAGCCGCATCGATCCGTACTCCGAGAACAGACTGCCGCTGATCGAATACAACTTCGTGAAATACACCATGCGGCAAGGCGCGCCGTATGTGTGGCTGCGTGTGCGCAGCCGGTGCACCGACCGCACGCTGCAGACCGTCGTCGATCACATGACGAACGTGCTCGTCAGCTGCGACGACGGGCACACCAAGCTCATCGACGTCGACTAGAGCCGGCTACTAACCCCGTTGACGTGACGCTTGCGCGGCTTGCGTTAACGCGTCGAAGAAAAAGAAGCGGTTCTTGCCGGCTTGCTTTGAGACGTAGAGCGCGGCGTCGGCCGAGCGGAATAGCGCTTTCCCGTCGGTTCCGTCGTTCGGGAAGATAGCGGCGCCCGCCGAGGCTTTGACGTGGTGGCGATCGAGGTTTGTGAAGACGCGTTCGACGCCGCGGACGGCAGCTGGCCGATTCGTGTTGGTGAGAACCAGGACGAATTCGTCGCCGGCGTAGCGGGCCACGATGTCGCCCTTACGCGCGCTTCCTTTAAGAACTTCGGCCAGCGCCTTTAGGGCGGCGTCACCCGCGGGATGCCCGCCGGTATCGTTGATCGTCTTGAGATCGTCCAGATCGAAGATGAAGAAGGCGAGGTGCGCGTTGTAGCGCTCGGCGTTGAGCAGCTCTCGGTCGAGCATCTGCTCGAGGGCGCGCCGATTGAGAAGCCCTGTTAGAGAATCCGTCATGGCAAGCTGTTGCGTCTCGGCGAGCAGCTGTGCGTTTTCGATTGCGATCGCCGCTTGCGATCCGAAGTCGATCAGCATCCGCACCTGCATGTCGGTGATCCCCTCGGTCGGAGGGCCTTCGACATACAAGACGCCGCGCACGATATCGCGGCTGATCATCGGGACGAGCGCGTACGCGCCCTTCGTTCCCCCGACCGGCGATTCGCCGTCGCCGGAGGAGCCGAGATGGTAGTCGATCGTCCGCTGGACCACGCCGCGCAGCGACGAGCTCTCGCGGAAATCGCCGGAGCGCGAGGGGACGACGTTGCCTTCGTTGTTGGTCTCCAGGCGGCGGCGCGCGCGGCCTTCGACCATGTCGAACAAAATGATCCGGCGGAAGCGTAGCGCTTCACGCACGCCGCGGATTACAATTGAGAGAATGTCATCGATCGCCAAGCTCGCGTTGATCGTCGAGAGAACCTGCTGGAAAACCAGAAGCTCCGCGTTTTCAGCAGCAAGCTCGTTGCGCTCCGATTCAACCTCGGAAAGGCGCCGTTCGAGCTCGTCGATACGCGCTCGTAACTCGTCGAGCGAAAGAACAGTGGGATCGGCCACTATAACAAGCGGCTTCGGAGGCCTCCGAGGGCAGTCCTATGCCGCGCAAGAACCCTTGTGAGCGGTTTGAACTCCTTCGTCCACCTTCACGTGCACAGCGAGTACTCTTTGCTCGATGGCGCATGTCGCGTCGATGCGCTTTGCAAGCGGTCCGCCCAGGACGGAGCACCCGCCGTTGCGCTCACAGATCACGGCGTAATGTTCGGCGCGATGGAATTCTACTACGCGGCGAAGGATCACGGGCTTACCCCCATCGTCGGGTGCGAGGCGTACATCGCTCCCCGAGGTCGCTTCGACCGGACGGTGCGAGATGAGGCGCACGTCACACTTCTCGCAGCCGATCTCGTCGGGTACCGCAATCTCGTCGCTCTGATCTCAAAAGGCTTTCTCGAAGGCTACTATTACAAGCCGCGAATCGATCTCGATTTGCTGGCGCAGCACAACGATGGCCTCATCGTTCTTTCAGGCTGCATGTCGGGCTTGTGCGCGGCGCCGCTGCTGAAGAACGACTACGAAGGCTCCAAACGAGCCGCGCGCACGTATTTGGACATCTTCGGTGACCGTTTCTATATCGAAATCATGCGTCACGGGATGCCTGAGGAAGATGCGATCAATACGGGTTTGATCAAGGTCGCGCACGAGCTGAACATTCCACTGGTCGCGACCAACGACTCACACTACCTGCAGCGTGACGACGCCGTCGCGCACGACGTGCTGCTTTGCATCGGGACGGGGAAACAAGTCGCCGACACCAACCGGCTGAAGTTTTCCACGCCGGAGTACTACGTCAAGTCGGCGAGCGAAATGCGCGAGCTCTTTGCCGACCTCCCGGACGCTTGCGACAATACGATCGCGATCGCAAAGCGCATCGACATCAAGATTCCCGAAAAGGTGTTTCATCTTCCCGACTATCCGGTGCCGCCGCGCGCCACTACGGCGCCGTCACTGTTCAGTCTCGGGCGCGACGCAGCGGTCGCGACCTCGATAGCGATAGCCGATGCGGTCAGCGGCGATTTGCTCCCGGTAGAACGATCGCCGGACGACTATCTCCGCGAGCTGTGCCTCGAGGGCTTGAGCGAACGCTACGGTCAGGAACGCGCCGCGAACGATGCCTCGCTGCAAGAGCGGCTCGACTACGAGCTCTCGGTCATCAAGAAGATGGGCTACGCCTCGTACTTCCTGATCGTTTGGGATTTCATCAAGTACGCGCGCGACAATGATATTCCGGTCGGGCCGGGTCGTGGTTCTGCCGTGGGTTCCGTCGCGTCGTACTGTCTTGGAATTACGAACCTCGACCCGCTCAAGTTCAAGCTGATCTTCGAACGGTTCCTCAACCCCGATCGGATCTCGATGCCGGATATCGACACCGATTTCTGTGTCGATCGCCGCGACGAAGTCATCCGTTACGTGACGGAAAAATACGGCACCGAACGTGTCGCGCAAATCGTCACGTTTGGGACGATGGCTGCGCGTGCTGCAGTCCGCGACGCAGGGCGCGCGCTCGGCGTTCCCCTGCAAGACGTCGACCGCGTTGCGAAGCTGATCCCCTCCGGTCCGGGAGGCTTGACGATCGAACAAGCGCTCGCATCGATTCCCGAACTGCGTTCGCTCTACGATATGAACGCGCAGATTCGCGAGCTGTGCGATACGGCGCGTACGATCGAGGGGATGGCGCGTCACGCTTCGACGCACGCGGCCGGGGTGGTGATCTCGAAGGGGCCGTTGATAGACTATGCACCGCTGATCAAGCTGGGCGAAGGCGACGTCAACACGCAATACGACATGGGATGGGTCGAGAAGATCGGCCTGCTCAAGATGGACTTTCTGGGGCTTCGCAATCTCACCGTCATGAAGAACGCGTCCGACGAAATCCGGCGCACGACGAGCCCGGACTTCGATCTCGAGAAGATTCCGGACGACGACCAGAAGACGTTCGAGATGCTCAGCCGCGCGGAGACGATCGGGGTCTTCCAGCTGGAATCCGAGGGGATGAAGCGCGTCGTCACCGAGCTGCGACCGAACTCGTTCGACGACGTCGTCGCGCTCGTGGCCCTCTATCGGCCCGGACCGATGGAATGGATCCCGAAATATATCGCGCGCAAGCACGGACGCGAGCCGACAACGTACGTGCATCCTAAGCTCGAGCCGATTCTGCGCGACACCTACGGAATCGCAATCTATCAAGAATCGATCATGCAAATCGCGCGTGACATCGCCGGATTCTCGATGTCCGAAGCTGATGAGTTGCGCAAGGTCGTGGGCAAGAAGCTCAAAGATCAGGTTCCGATCTACCGCGAGAAATTCTTGGCCGGTGCGGAACGTGAGGGCGTGGACCGTCGCGTTGCAAATGAGATATTCACGTTCATCGAGCCCTTTGCGGGCTACGGTTTCAACAAGGCCCACGCGGTCGCATATGGCTGGATCGCTTATCAAACGGCGTATCTGAAAGCGAACTACCCGCTCCAATATCTCTCCGCACTGATGACCTCGGTGAAAGACAAGACCGACAAGCTCGTCGAGTACATCGATGAAGCGCGCAAGATCGGAATCACCGTGCTGCCGCCCGACGTCAATGAGTCGTTGGTCGACTTCACCTCGCTCGCGGATGGCGGGATCGGGCAGATCCGATTCGGCTTGGCAGCGATCAAGGGCGTTGGCGAGAATGCGGTGCGCTCGATCTTAGACGCGCGCGAAGAAGGTGGCAGGTTCACAGGCATCTTCGAGTTCGCCGGCCGCGTCGATCCGAAGCACGCCAATCGGCGCGTCTTCGAAGCGCTCGTGAAATCGGGGGCGCTTGACTCACTCGAGGGCAATCGCGCTCAGCTGCTTGACGCGATCGATGCGGCGCTCGATCTGGCCGCGGCGCACGCGCGCGAGCGCGAGCTGGGTCAAGTCTCATTGTTCGGCGAGTCGAACGGCACCGCGAAGATCGCGCCGAAGTTGCGCAACCTCGCAGCACCGCATCCGCTAGAGATGCTTGGCTGGGAACGTGACACGCTCGGCGTGTTTCTCTCCGGACATCCGCTGGCGGACATCGCCGAGGCTCTCGCACGCAGCGGGGCGATCAATATTCGCGATGCGAAGACACGGACCGAAGAAGAGGCCGTCACCATCGCCGGTCTTTTGACGCACGTGCGCCGGACGCTCACTCGCGCGCAGTCACAAATGCTGATCGCGACGCTCGAAGACATGAGCGGCAGCATCGAGTGCGTCGTCTATCCGAAGCTCTACGATGAATTACAAGCGCCGTTCGTGCAGGATCACATCGTCGTTCTTTCAGGGCGCATACGTGTGCGCGAGCGCCCCGGGAACGCCGCAGCTACGGAGGCCCCGCCGGAGGCGACGATGCAGGTCTCGACGGTGACACCGTTCGTTCGTCCCGCGAGCGACCCGTTGCCCCCGGGTTGGCATCTTTCGGTAGGCCGCCGCGAACAGGTCGACGCGCTAGCCGCTTTATGTGTGGAATTCCCAGGACCCGTGCCGGTCGTATTGCACGTGGGCGCGGAATCCCGGCGCGTTGAGCGTGGGATCACGGGAAGCGCGAGCGTTCGCAAGGAGCTCGAGCGAATCTTTGGTGCTGTGAACGTCGTCGAGGGTCCACCCTAGTGCGGCTTCCTGCGGGGGTCCGCGACTGGCTTCCGCACGAGCTTGCTCGCAAACGCGAGATCGAGCAGAAAATTCGTGCGGTCTTCGGACGCTGGTCGTATCAAGAAGTGATGACGCCCGGATTCGAGCGCTTCGAAGTGCTCGAGTTCGGTCTCGGCGACACGCTGACCGACGAAACGTTTCGCTTTACGGATCGTCAAGCCAATGCGATGGCGTTGCGCCCTGAGATGACGACTCCGATCGCACGGCTCGTGTCAACGCGCATGCGCGAAGATCCACTGCCGCTTCGTCTCTCGTACATTGCGCCGGCGTATCGCTACGAAGAGCCGCAAGAGGGCCGCATGCGCGAGTTCACGCAGGCCGGCGTCGAGCTGATCGGCTGGGGCGGCGTCGATGCAGATGCCGAGGCGCTGTTCATGGCGGTCGAGGTTCTGGACGCGGTGGGACTCTCGGATGCAGCGTTCGACATCAATGACGGGAACGTCGTCGACGGCGTTTTGGAAGCGATGCAAATTCCGCCCGGCGACCGCAAACGTTGCAAGCAGGCGATCTCGGATCGCAACATCGTTGCGTTACGCGAATGCGATCCACGCCTGACGGAATATGCGATGTTGCGCGGGGGCCTGGAGGCGCTCGATAAAGTCAGGCCGCTGTGCGTCACACCGGTATCGCAAATTGCACTCGATCGGCTCGAGCAATTACTGAATCGCGCTCAGAGTCTGGGGATCGGCGGGCGCATCAACGTCGATTTTGCAATGCTGCGCGATCTCGAATACTACACGGGTTTCGTTTTCGAAGGCTACATCGAAGAAATCGGATTCTCACTCTGCGGCGGAGGACGCTACGACAGTTTGCTGCCGCGCTTCGGGTTTGACGTCCCTGCGGTTGGCTGGATGGGTGGGATCGAACGCATTTTGATCGCGCTGGAACGTCGCGGACGGCATCTCGACCGCAAACGTCCCCGCATCGATATGCTGGTTGCCGGCTCCGATATCGTAGCCGCACGCGAACGGGCAGCCGGCAACGTGGTGCGCTGCGCCTCTGCCGATCTCAGCGATGAAGCGCTGATCGCCGACGCGCGTGCGCACGGCATTCCGCGCATTTTGGTCGCGCGTAACGGGGCCGTAAAAGAGCTGCGTGTGCGCAAAGGACCGTCGACACCCCTCGAGGTTGCGCGCCCGTTCGGGGCTCCGCACTGATGAGCTTAGTGATTGCGGTCCCCAAGGGTGCGCTCTTCGACGATGCGGCGGCCCGGCTGCGCGCGGCGGGAATCGACGTGCCGGAAGACGCAGGCCGGCGCCTTGCAGTGCGCGTCGACGACAAGGTTGAGCTCGTGTTCTTGCGGCCGAGTGACGTCCCCGCCTATGTCGAGTTTGGCGCTGCGGACTGCGGGATCGTCGGTAAGGATGTTCTGTGGGAAACCGATCGTCATGTCAGCGAGCTCGCCGATCTCGGATTTGGTGCCTGCCGTCTGGTCGTCGCGGCGCGCCGCATCGATCGCTATCACGAAGGTGCGGCGTTGCCGACGTTCTTGCGCGTCGCAACGAAGTACGTTCGGAGCACGGAAGTCTTTTTCTCGGAACGTGACCTTCCAGTCGAGATCATCCCGCTGCATGGCTCGGTCGAGCTTGCACCACTCGTCGGTTTGGCAGATCTCATCGTCGATCTTACGCAAACGGGAAACACGCTGCGCGACCACGATCTCGTCATCGTCGACGAAATCGAGCGCTCGACGGCGCGCTTCGTCGTCAATCCGATTCGCTTCCGCGCGAAGTACGCCGAGCTTCGCGGTCTTCTGGAGCGTCTGGGAGCCCAAACCGATCCGGTGCGGGCGTGAAGCCGCCCCCGATTGTTGAAAGCCGCGATCGCGGCGCGCTGAGCGACCTTTACGCGCCGGGATGGGCGCCGAATGAAGACGTCGTTGCGAGCGTCGCAAAAATCTTGCGCGACGTCCGTTCGCGCGGTGACGACGCGCTACGTGACTACGCGCGACGCTTCGACGATCCGGATTTTAAGCTCGAGCGGCTGCGAGTGGCTCTTCCTCCGCCCGAGGAAGCGCGAACGTTCGTTCCGAGCGAGGTTGCCGCCGGCCTCGAGCTGGCCCGTGAACGCGTGCTCGCGTTTCATGCGCGGCAACGCATCCCGGATATCGAATTCGACGAACGCGACGGCTCACGTTATGCAATGCTCGCCCGTCCGCTTGCGAGCATCGGTGCGTATGTCCCGGGCGGGACTGCATCACTGCCGTCGTCGGCCATTATGACGGTGGTCCCGGCCAAACTCGCCGGGGTCGGTCGCATCGTCGTCGCAACGCCGCCCGCCCGCGGGAAACTCGGCGTGAATCCGGCGATTCTTTTCGCCTGCGTGCTCTGCGGTGTCGACGAGCTGTACGCAGTCGGAGGTGCGCAGGCAATCGGAGCACTAGCGTACGGCACGTCGCGAATCGCGCCCGTCGATAAAATCGTTGGACCCGGCAGCGTCTGGGTCACCGAAGCAAAACGGCAAGTCTTCGGCGCAGTCGGTATCGATGGACTCGCCGGTCCGTCCGAAGTCCTCGTCGTCGCAGATGAGGCTTCGCAGCCCGAGTTCGTTGCGGGCGAGATGCTTGCACAAGCCGAGCACGACCCGTATGCGCGCGTCGCAACGGTATCAACCAGCCGCGAGGTGTTGGAGCGCGTTTCCGATGCATTGTCGGCGTCGAAAGAGACGGAACGCAACGAGATCGTGCGCCGTGTGCTGGGCGAGCGAGCTTGGCTAATCCACGCGCGTAACGAAGACGAGATCGTCGAGGTTATCGATCGTTTTGCGCCGGAGCATCTTTCGATTCAAACGCGCGAGCCGATGCGGCTCGTGCCGCGCGTCAGGCACGCGGGCGCCATCTTTGTGGGCGCATCGACGCCGGTTGCGGCCGGCGATTATATCGCCGGAACGAATCACGTCTTGCCGACCGCCGGCGCTGCCCGTTTCGCATCGGGGTTGCGTCTCGCCGATTTTATGCGGACGATGTCGCTCGTTGAGTACAGTGACGCGCGCATGCAGCAAGATGCGGACGTGCTCGCATCGCTCGCCGATTTCGAAGGTCTTCCCGCGCATGCGCAAAGCGCGAGGATGCGTAAACGATGACCCAGATTCGCCTTGTGGCCCTCGATTTGGACGGAACGCTCGTCTCGACGAAGCTGCAGATCTCGCAGAACGTCAAGACCGCTATCACGCGCGCGCGCGGTGCGGGCGTCGCGTTCACGATGGTTACGGGCCGCATGTTCTCGGCTGCGCGTCCGTTCGCGGCGGCGATCGGAATCGAGGGGCCTATCGTGTGCTATCATGGTGCAGCCACGTACGTCGTTGCGTCGGGTGAACGTCTCGCCCATACGCCGATGCCGATTGCGGCGGGCCTCCGGGTGTTTGAGCGCACCGCCGGCGAGGGTGTGCGCGCGCTCGGTTATTTTGAGGACAAGCTTTACACGGAAGTCAACGACGAATACACGCGCAGCTATACGGCGCTTGCGAAGGTAGAGGCGCACGAGGTTGGTCCGCTCGCGAAATTCTTTGCGGAGCGGCCGTCGACCAAGATCAATTGTGTGCTCGATCCCAAGCTCGCCGGCGCGTATGCAGAAGAGCTGCGCATCTGGCTTGCAGGCGACGCTAGCGTTACGCGCAGTCAACCCGAGTTCGTCGAAGTCATCGATGCGAACGTCGACAAGGGACGCGCGCTTACGACGGTCGCGAAGTACTATGGGGTCGAGCTCGCAGAGACGATGGCGATCGGGGATTCATGGAACGACGTGCCGCTCATCACGAGCGCGGGCTTCGGTGTCGCAATGGGGACTGCTCCGCCTGAGTTGCGTGAAAAGGCCGATGCGATCGTCGCCGGTGTGGAGCAAGACGGTGTCGCCGAGGCGATCGAGCGTTTCATCTTGAGCGCCGCATGACGACGGTGCGCCGCCGCGCGAAACCGTCGCTGCTCGCACGACTGCGCGTATTTTGGATTTTCATCGTTCTGCTGCTGATCGCGGCGGGCGTCGCGGGCTTCCGTATTGCGACCTGGCCGGGTTTCACTCCGAAGAACGTCGACGTTTATGGAACCAAGCACGTCGCTGTAGCGGATGTCCTCAAACGTGCCGCGATTCCGAGCAATCGTAACGCGTGGTTGATCGACAAACACGCTGCGGAAACGCGTGTCGATGCGATTCCGTGGGTGCAATCGACGCGCATTCATCGTTCGTTGCCTGCGAGCGTCCGGATTGTCGTCGTTGAACGAACGCCGGCGGCCTGCGTACAGTCTGCATCCGCGCGATACTTAGTCGATGCAAATGGACACGTCATCGAAACATCGTGCAACGATGGGCCGCGCGCGGTCGTGATCGGGTGGCCTGGGCTTACGCCGCAGCAAGCCGGGTCGACGATCGACGTCGCGCAGTTGACGCGGTTTCTTTCGGACGTGCGGACGTTGCGCGCCAATCATGTCGACCCCGTCTACAGCGCCTTCGATCGCTTCGGCGGCCTGGACGTTACGTTAAGCGGTGGGATCGCGGTGCGTTTCGGCGACGATCGCGACCTGGCGCAGAAGGCCACGCTCGTCGATCCGATCCTTCAGACCTATGGGAAGCGCTCCCGGGACGTCGCGGTCATCGACCTCCGCGCACCCTCGACCCCCGTCGTCGAGGAGCGCAGCCACCACAAGTAGTAGGGATTTGCCTAGGGAAACACAATATCTAGGGGATGCGGTCGCAGACCCTCGCCGGGCTCGACATTGGGACGACCAAAACGTGTGCCGTCGTCGCCGCCAACGGACCCGCCGGCCTCGAGATCATCGGTGTCGGTGAAGCGCCTTCCACCGGGCTTCGTCGTGGCGTCGTAACCGATCTCGAGGAGACCGTCAGGGCGATCGAAGCCGCGACGGAACGAGCGGAGCGGATGGCCGGCGTTGCCATCTCCCAAGTCTACGTAGGCGTGACCGGCGAGCACATTCAGAGCACGAACAATCGCGGCATCGTCGCAGTCTCCGGTGAGGAGCGCGAGGTCGTCCACGGTGACGTTCGGCGTGTCCTCGACGCCTCAAAGATCATCAACTTGGCAGCTGACCGGCAAATCATTCACGCGCTGCCACGTCACTATACCGTTGACGGACACGAAGGCGTGACCGATCCGGTCGGTATGTCGGGCGGACGTCTCGAAGTCGAGACGCACATCGTCACGGGCGGCGCGACGTTCATCGCCAACGTCCTCAAGTGCGTGCACCGTGCCGGCCTAGAAACCGCAGGCCTTGTCTTCGAGCCGCTTGCTTCATCGGCTGCGACACTCTTGCCTGAAGAAAAACACGTCGGCGTGATTTTGCTCGACATCGGCGGCGGGACGACCGATATCGCCGTCTACGTGGGCGGCGGTGCGATTCATACCGGAACGTTGCCTGTCGGCGGAAATATCCTGACGAACGACATCGCGCTCGGCTTGAAAACGAATTTCGCCGAAGCCGAGATGGTCAAGCGTACGTACGGCAGCGCGGCCAAATTTGAGCTCGGCGACGAGACAAGCTTTTCCGTAAAGACACTTGACGGACGAAACTCGCGGATGGTTACGACGCAAGAGCTGCGGGCGATCATCGAGCCGCGTATCAGCGAACTCTTCCGCATGGCACGCGCGCACATCTCCGAGCATGTCGCGCGCGACATGATCTTAGCCGAAGTCGTGCTCACGGGCGGCGGCGCGCGGTTGTCAGGCATCGACGCAGCTGCCAGTGAGATCTTCGGCCTACCGACGCGCATTGGATATCCATCGACGCTCGCGGGACTCAATGATGCCGTCAAACAACCCGAGTACGCGACGGCGGTTGGGCTCGTCATCTTCGGCCCGAAATCCGACGGCGCACCGGCAAATGGTCACAAGCGCGGCGTCGTCGGTCGCCTTGGGACTTGGCTCGGCGACCTTTGGAACTAAACTTACCGCTTTCTTTGGAGGATAGTACGCCGATGGCAGACGCCAAACGTTTCGTTCCCGATCATGCCGCGACAATCAAGGTGATCGGCCTTGGCGGCGGTGGATGCAACGCCGTCAACCGTATGATCGAGGCGGGTCTCGGCGGCGTGGAGTTCTACGCGATCAATACCGACGTGCAAGCCTTGCGCAACGTGAAGACCGACAACACCGTGCAAATCGGTTCGAGCTTGACGCGTGGCCTTGGGGCCGGCGCAAATCCGAATCTCGGACACGAAGCCGCAAACGAGTCACGCGAAGATCTTGCGATGGTTCTGGACGGTGCGGATCTCGTGTTCTTGACCGCCGGCATGGGCGGCGGGACGGGCACCGGAGCGGTCTCGGTCGTTGCCGAACTAGCGCGCGAATCGGGTGCACTGACGATTGCGGTCGTTACAAAGCCGTTCCAATTCGAAGGCCGTAAGCGCATGCAAGTCGCCGAGCGGGGTATCGCCGAGCTGGAAAGCAAAGTCGATACGCTCATCACGATTCCGAATGAACGCATCTTGCAGATCATCGAGAAGAAGACGCCATTGCAAGAAGCCTTCTCGCATGCCGACGACGTTCTGAGGCAAGGGATTCAGGGGATCAGCGACCTGATCACGCAACCGGGTCTCATCAATCTCGACTTTGCCGACGTTAAGACGGTTATGACCGATGCCGGCTCAGCCATGATGGGAATCGGCGAAGGCACCGGCGAGCATCGCGCGGCCGACGCTGCGCAAAAGGCGATCGCATCGCCGCTGCTCGAGGCCACGATCGAGGGCGCGCGCGGCGTGATCTTCAACATCACGGGCGGCAGCGATCTCTCGATGTACGAAGTGAACGAGGCTGCGGAAATGATCTCGCGTGCCGTCGATTCGGATGCGCAGATCATCTTCGGGGCGTCGATCGATCCGACGATGCAAGGCCGCGTCCGCGTCACCGTATTGGCGGCCGGGTTCGGCGCTCCCAAGACGCACGTGCAGACGGCGGCGGGAATCGACTTCGATAAAGTCGCGCCGGTCAATATGGACGACATTGAAGTGCCTGCATTTTTGCGCTATAGGGGCTAAGGGCCCGACGCCTCCCGCGGCGTAAGAGCGGGGATGATCGAAACAGCAACGACCGTTATCGACCTGTTCAGCGACACTGCGACGAGGCCGACCGAGGGCATGCGCCGTGCGATCGCCGAGGCTGAGGTCGGCGACGAGCAACGGCGCGAAGATCCAACCGTCAACCGCCTGCAAGCTGCCGTCGCGCAGCTGTTGGGCAAAGAAGCCGCACTCTTCTTGCCTTCCGGCACGATGTGTAACTTAATCGCGTTCGCCGTTGCGACGAAACCGGGCGATGAGATCATCTTGCATCGGACCGCGCATCCGATCGTTGCTGAAGGCGGTGGGACCCCCGCCTTCAGCGGTGCGCTATTCAATCCGCAAGACGGAGCGCGCGGGATGTTCACGCCCGCACAAGTAGCGGCTGCGGTGCGCGCCCCGTCACGCTATTCGCCGCGCACCCGCGTCGTTTCGATCGAACAGACGACCAATCTGGGTGGTGGGGGCGTGTGGCCGCTGCAGACGATTGTCGACATCGCGGACGTCGCGCGCGCAAATGGCTTGTGGATGCACTGCGACGGTGCGCGTTTGTTGAACGCGGTCGTGGCTAGTAAGACGCCGGCCGCCAACTATGGAAAGCACTTCGATTCGATCTGGATCGACTTCAGCAAGGGCCTCGGCGCACCGGTCGGTGCCGTGCTGGCCGGCTCGCGCAGCTTCATCGAGGAGGCGTGGTATTTCAAACAGCGCTTCGGCGGTGCGATGCGGCAAGCCGGAGTCGTCGCCGCTGCCTGTCTTTATGCACTGGAGAATAACGTCGAACGGCTAGCCGACGATCATGCAAACGCACGGGTCATCTACGAAGCGATTCACCGGATCCCGAAGCTTCGGATCGAGGACGTAGAGACGAACATCGTGATCTTCGACGTCGAGGATCTCGGCGTGACCGCCGCGGACGTCGAGAACCGTCTCGGCGAGGAGCACGTGCGTCTGAGTGTGATGGGCAAGACGAGACTGCGGGCCGTAACGCACCTGGACGTGACGCGCGCGCAAGTCGAGTTGGCGGCGAAGACGCTCGTTTCGGTTCTGAGCGGCAGCTAACGTAGCGGAAGCGAGGCGCCGAGCGCGGTTGAAAGAGCTGCGCGGCCGGCGTCCGTTCCCAACAGAAGCCGGATGTATTCGGTGTAGCTCACGATGCCGGTCGGAACGTGCTGTGCCTTGAGATACGTATCGTACGTTCCCCACGCGATTTTGAATGCAAGCGGTCGGATGTGCTGGACGTCGCGCCGGCGCATCGCACCGTAATCGTCGAGCACGAGCTTCGAGAGACGTGCATCGGCGCGCGGAATTCGCGGAAGCGCACCGTAGACGATCAGCAGACCGGAGTATCGCACGATGGGATCGGCCGATTGCAGGGTCGCGAGCGCTGCGATGAAGTTTGCGTCGGACTCCCGCGCTATGCCCGCGACGTGTCCCCACTCGTGTTCGAGCGTGAACGGATACTCGTACCAGAGCAGATCGCTGGCCAAGTATGTCTCGTACGTGAAGGGGACGAACATCCCCGTAACGCCGGCGGACGTGAAATACCAATCCATGATGCTGCGCTTCGGACGTGTCGGTACGACCGAATGCGTGATCCCGAGTGTGACGAGCGTCGCCCGCTCGGCTTCGATGAGCTGCGGGCGAACGTCGACATTTCCTTCGCGCTCGCGATGGGCGGCAATTGCCGCGTCGTTCAGCACGCGAACTGCGCGCAGCTCCATCGGCACCAGCGCGATTCGTTCGACGGAGTCGGCGTCGAAGTGGAGCGCAGCTTCGAGCGATGGACGATCGTAATTCCAACCCCAGTCGATCATAAACCAAACGTAGATCACGCTAAGGGTTGCGAGCGTGTGGAGCGCGAGGTTCATGACCGTGCGCCACGTCCGTTGTGCGCGCAGGTCCAGGATCCAACGTGCGACGAGTCCGACGACGACGATGACGAGGATGCAATCACTGAATGCGAACGTCAGATGGTTCGTCAGTCCGGTAAGCATCGTTTGCGCAGCCGGATAGAACGTATTCGCGTAGTACCCGTCCAGAAAATTCTGAGAAGGCGTCAGCAACAACGCGGCCACGCCTGCGATAATCGCCAGAAGGCGAGCTATGCCCATTGGGAAAGAGGAACCCCATGGAAACGCTCGAGGTTCCGGTTGCTCCGGAAATAGTCACGCGAACGGTCGAAGTTCGCCGCTTGATTCACCGTCATCCCGAATTGGGTTTCGAGGAGCAGCGCACCGCCGCGCTGGTCGAGAGTGAGCTGGATGCGATCGGCATCGAACATCGTCGCGTTGCAAAGACGGGCGTCGTCGGGATCATTCGCGGCGCGAAGCCGGGGCACGTCGTCGGTCTGCGCGCCGACATGGATGCGCTCCCGCTCGACGAGCAATCCGGCGAGCCGTTCAGCTCGGAAGTTCCCGGTAAGATGCATGCCTGCGGACACGATGCGCACACGGCCATGCTGCTCGGTGCCGCACGCGAGCTGGTGCGGACGCGCGATCAGCTCGAGGGTACGACCGTCCTGCTGTTTCAGCCGGCGGAAGAAGGCCCGGGCGGCGCGCTGCCGATGATCGAGGCCGGCGTCATGGAGAATCCGAAGATCGAAGCAGTTGCGATGCTTCACGTCGACAATCGTCTCGACGTTGGAATCGTCGGCGTCACGCCGGGCGTCGTAAACGCTGCAGCTGATGAATTTCACGTGACGATCACCGGCGTCGGTGGTCACGGAGCTGCGCCGCATCGCGCGGTCGACACGATTCCGTGCGCAGCTGCGACCGTCTTGGCGCTGCAAAATATTGCGGCTCGCGAAACGGACCCGCTTGCGACCGTCGTCGTCACGGTCGGAACGATCAACGGCGGTTACCGCAACAACATCATCGCCGATAACGTGAAGATGACCGGCACGTTTCGTTCGCAAGACAAGACCGTGCGCGAAGGCCTCGAGACGCGCGCTCGCCGCATCGTGGAGAGCGTTGCCGCCGCATATAACTGCAAAGCCAAGCTCGAAGTGTTCTACATGTATCCGCCCGTTCACAATGACGTTCCGATGACGGAAGCGTTCGCGGTGCAGATGCGACATGCGTATCCGGGAATTCGCGTCGAGAGTCCGCCGGCGACAATGGGCGGTGAAGACTTCGCGTACTTCGCCGAACGCGCACCGGGCACGCTGGTGCGTCTGGGGATCCGGAACGAAAGCCAGGGGATAACCCACTCGGGGCACAGTCCGAAGTTCCGCATCGACGAACGGGCACTTCCAATAGGCATTGCGACGCTGGTCGAGTTCGCCCGCTCTGCGGGATCGGGCCGTATCTTGGGGCAGTGAGCCCGGGGGACCACTATATCTTGGGGTCGAACAACGTGGATGATGGCTGCTATGGGTCCCGGCGAACGTCTTGCCGGCTCACTGTACCAAAGCGCAGACCTAGACGTACCGGCGAAGACGGCCTTCGAGCTGCTCCGAGCGGTCGAGAAGTGGCCGGTATGGCTATCGTTTCTGCGCAGCGTGCGCCGCGTCGAGGCGGCTAAACCTTTTGGACCCGGGAGCGAGGTTACGATCCGCTCGATGATCCCGGGCGCCGAAGAAGAGCTCTACGAGGTCGATCGATTCGTCGAAGGCCACATGGTCTCGCTGGTCGGCGCATATTCGGTCCGGCGCCGCATCGACGTGCGCATTGAGGGGAAGACCGCGCGCTCGAAGCTGGTCGTGCGGCTTGATTATCCGACCTACGGTGGGGTCTTTCCGGCCCTCGTCGACCGGGTAACCACTCGCCGGCGGCTCGACGGTCAACTGGCCGACTCTCTCCTCCACTTTAAGGGCTTGGTCGAGTACGAAGGCGACCCGTCCGAAACCGCGGTTCTGGTTGCGGTCGAAGCCGTTAGCAGTCATTGACGCTAATTGCTAGAGGTGGGTATACTAGAAGGCACCCAGTTTAAGGAGAGACCCAGGCTTGCCATTGTATGAATACGGCTGCCCGAAATGCGGGCATGTCGCGGACGTTCGCCACGGCTTTGACGATAAGCCGGAGGTAGCGTGCGAAAAATGTAGCGCCGGCATGACGCGCCGTTTCAGCGCTGCGCCGATCGTATTCAAAGGGTCGGGATTCTACGTCACGGATTCGCGTGGATCGAATAGCAGCAACAAATCCGAAAAGTCCGAATCGACCGAGAAGCCTTCGGAGAAGAGCGAGCCCGCCAAGAGCGAGCCCGCCAAGAGCGAGACGAAACCAGAGCCGAAGAAAGACGCTGCCGCGTAGTTCTGCGATGATCGTCGTCGCGTTTACGATTGCGTGCGTTCTCGTCTTCGCCGCTGCGTTTTATAGTTTTGCGCGTGCCGTACTAATTGCGATGCACCTATCGCGCCGCGCCAATGCAATGGTTCCGCGCACGCTGCTCTCGCAGTTGCGCTTCGCGCAAATCGATGCAAAGCGCACTGCAAAATCGTTGGGCGCAATCGGCGCGCTCACACCGCGCGCTGGAATGGCGAGCGCGTCGATCCTGGCAAGTGTGCATACGTATCGCGCGCTGCTCGCGCGATGGGGATTAGCCTAAGCGATCATCCTCAGGCGGTTCCCACGTCCAGCCCGGAACGGCGGCAGGACCTGTGGAAGCGCCAAAAGCTGGTGCGTCGGGAGCCGGTGGAACCGGGAAAGGCGCGCCGAACGGCGGATGTTCTGCGGCTGGAGCTGCAGGCGGCGTTGGCGCTGCAAAGCGCGGATTCGCCGGCGTTGGTTGGAGCTGACTATCGGGGAGCCCGAACGGATTGAGGGTCAACTCCGGTGCGGCAAACGCCGGTGCTACGGCGGGTTGCGCGACGGGTTGAGGTGCGCCCATGGGCGCTACCGTTACGGGGGGTGCGGCCGGTTGGGGCGCGCTCGGCGCCGCTATTGTCTCTGAAGTGATAACTGTGGGTGCCGCGGGAGAGGCGGTATTGGCGGCAGCCGGTGCGAGAATCGGCGTCGGTTGCGGCGCGGAAATCGCGGGAGCGACCGGCGTCGACCGAACGGTTTCGACCGTTGTCGTAGGCGCGGGAGCGATTGCTGCGTCGGAATAAACGGGCTTCGGAATTTCGCCCATCGCCGCGCCGATTAATACCAGTCGCGCTTGCGGAAGCAGCATCGCATTCGAGCGCTTCGCAATGCGTCGCAGCTCCTCAACATCTTCTTCGGGCGCCTCTTCAGCCTCGATGGTGTCGAGCAGAAGATCAACGGTGTCGATCAAATACTCGATCGGCGGAAGTTTGCCGAACTGGAAGATCGACTGCGCGACGTCGGGTTTGACCATCATCAGCAGCTTTTTCCAGTAGTCGACGCCTTGATAGTGTTCGAACGAGCCGAACTCACGCTTCGCGCGCTGATAGAGCGCTGCGATGCGGCGGCCGAGCGGATCGGTCGGCGGCGCGAGCTCGATAAGTGCGACGCGCTTTGCAACGCGCGCCAGCTCGGTCAGAATCTGCGAGTGGAATGACGGATCGACTTCATGCAGGTATCCGACGGCTATTGCGGCGTCAAATGCGAGATCGCGCGCCGGAATAACGGACGTGCTGCCTCGGATCGTGCGCACGCCGAGGTCGGCGTATTCACGAATGGTCGCTTCGCGTGCTTCGATGACTGCAACTTTGCAGCCGATTTCGATTGCTCGGCGGATGTAGCCGATATTGCTGCTGAAGCCGCAAAAAACAACGGCTTCGCCCGCGGTTAACGCGAGCGTATCGAACGTAAGCGCTTCGATGCGGCGGGCTTCGTGTTCGAACTCTAGTGGTGAGTAGGTATGCGAAGGTCGAGCCGAGCTGATAGTCGTCGTCATCGTAGTTTGCGGTTCCACGACGCCGGGGGGCTCCCTTGCCCGTCCACAGGATAACGGTCAGTTATCGGTATGGGGACCGTAAACTTTTAGCAAGGCCTGGTGGGGGAGGTGGGATTTGAACCCACAAGGGCTTTCACCCGGTCGCTTTTGAGGCGACTGCGTAGACCGTTCCGCCACTCCCCCGTCCGTATGCGGCTTTCGCGTGTAGCAGGGGGGAGTCTTGCGGCTGGCGCGCACATGGGACACCTTTAGTGATGCGCACGATATCGCGAACGCGCAACGATCTCTCGGACCTCCTCGGAATCGAGGGAATCGTTGCGCTGGATGCCTTCGAAAGCAAAGCACTGGCCAACAATCCTCTCGGCGATCGTTCGGACCGCCCGCTGGGCGTTTACACGCCGCCGGGTTATGACCCCGAAGGCTCGAGACGCTATCCGGTTCTGTATCTGCTGCACGGATATACGGGCGATCTGGCCGGCGTCGTCGGCACGCGCCTGTGGGAGAAGAACGTCGTCCAACGTCTCGACCGTTTGATCGCCGGAAAGAAGATGTCGCCCGCGATCATGGTGATCGTCGACGGCGTGACGCGCCTGGGCGGATCGCAGTACGTCAACTCGATTCACAACGGGGACTACGCATCATACGTGGTGCACGAGACGCTCGCGCACGTCGATCGAAATTATCGTACGATTCCGCGAGCCGAGGGAAGAGGCGTACTCGGAAAATCGACCGGTGGCTTCGGATCGTTGTATCTTACGATGAACTATCCCGGGCATTTCGGGGCGTTCGCATCGCACAGTGGCGATTCGTATTTCCGAATGTGCCAGGTGAAGTCGCTCATCACGTGCGGACGCGTCTTGGAGAGATATCCAAACTTCGAAGCGTTCGTCCAAGCCTTCGAGGCGAAAGAGAAGCCAAAGTTTGAAGAGGTCTCCACGATGGAGATGCTCGGGTATGCGGCGGCGTATTCGCCGACGGCCGCAAAAGCGTTCGCGTTCGATTTGCCGATCGACGTGAAAACCGGTGCGTTCCGAGACGACGTTTGGGCGCGGTGGCTCGCATTCGATCCGACCGAGCAGATCCCGCACAAGCGAACGGAGCTCGCGGCGCTACGTCTACGGTATATCGATTGTGGACGGCGTGACGAATACGGCTTGGATATCGGAGCGCGCGTCATGGCGCAGCAGATTCGCGATCTGGGTCTCGACGTACGGCACGAAGAGTTCGATGATGACCACATGCGGATCGGCTATCGTTACGACGTTTCGCTTCCGGCTTTGGCCGAGGTTCTCGACCGGGAGTAAACGTAGACGAGCGCGCCGGCGGCGAGCGAGAGCAGCGTAAAGACGTCCGCGACGACGCCTGCGCTCAGGACGACGTAAACCCACGCTGCGAGCGCGATCAACGGCGGCAACGGAAAGAGCGGCATGCGATACGGCATCGCAACGTCTGCGCCGCGCAGGCGTAGAATCGACGCAAATGCCCCGATCCCGCCCAGCACGACGATGCCGACGCCGATGATCGCGATGATTTGATCGAGCGGCAGGAAGCAGCAGGCGAGCGCCGCGACGCCGATTGCGACAAGCGAGACGACCGGATAGGCGTCGCGCGGATGCAGTCGCGCAAAAACTGCAAGAAATAGTCCGTCGCGGGCAGCCGCATACGGAACGCGCGAAGCCGCAAGCAAGAGCGCAAAGGTCGACGCGAATGCGGTGATGAGGATGAGCACGGTAACCGCGCTCGCAAACGGCGCTCCGAGTGCGCGTTCGACGACGGTTGATGCAACGAATGAGGCGCCGAGCAACTGCTGCCACGGCGTGGATCCAAGAATCCCGGTCTGCAACGCGAGATACAATGCGGCGACGATCGCGACGGCGGCGATGATCGAGCGCGGGATCGTCTTCGCCGGCGTAATTACTTCCTCGCCGATGCTGGTTATCGTGTTGTAGCCGAGATAGTCGTAAAGGGTCACGGTCAGTCCGCTGCCCAGACCCGCGATCAAAGGCCAAAATGTGTGAGCTTGGGGATCGGGCGTAAAGGCGAGATGCGGATCGAAACGGATCCAAGCGGCGAGCGTTACGATGACGAGCGTCAGGGTCGCAGCGCCGAAGAGCACGACCGAGATCAAGGCGACGCGAACGATGACGCGTGCGAGCAAGAAGATCGTCACCACGCCGATTGCAACCGCAAGCAGATGCTGCGCAAGATCGCTGGCTCGCAGCGCGGGCAGAATATAGGTCGCGTACTGCGCGAAACCGATGTATCCGCTGGCGAGTAAGAACGGCGTCGTGATCACGAACTGCCAGACGAAAAGAAACGCCAACAGACGCCCGCTGCGCGGACCAAATAGCTCGAGAAAGAACGCGTAGAGCCCGCCCGAGCGCGGGAGAGCGGCGCCGAGCTCGGCCCATACCAGTCCGTCGCAAATCGCGACGAGCGCGCCCAATATCCACGCCGCAAGCGAAAGCGGCCCGTGCAAGGCGGCAAGGACGAGCGGAATTGTGATGAGAAGACCGATTCCGATCATTGCGATCGCATTGGTCGCGATCGCGGCGGAGAGTCCGACCCCGCGGATCAGGTCAGTGCGGCCGCTCGGGAGGTCGAGAGTGCGTGATCGAGGTCGGCAACGAGATCGTCAGCGTCTTCGATACCGACGGAAAGGCGAATGAGCCCATCGGTGACGCCGCGCCGCTCGCGGTCTTCCTTTGGAATCGAACCGTGCGTCATACGCGCTGGAATGGAGATCAAGGATTCGACGCCGCCTAGGCTCTCAGCGAGGCTGAAAAATTTGAGCCGTCGCACGAAGTCGTGCGCACGTTCTTGCGGGCCGCGGAGCACGAAGCTGAGCATCCCGCCGAATCCGCGCATCTGACGTTTGGCCAGCTGATGTTGCGGATGCGACTCGAGACCGGGATAGTAGACGCGCTCGACCTCACCATGCTTGGCGAGAAACTCCGCGATCGTGCGCGCGTTCTTTTCGTGTTCGCGCATCCGGATCGCGAGCGTCTTGGCACCGCGCATCACGAGATACGCATCCATTGGTCCCGGCACACCGCCGACGGCGTTTTGATGAAATTTGATCGTTTCGGCGATCTCGGGCGAGTTCGTCATCGTCGCACCACCGATAACGTCGCTGTGACCGCCGAGATATTTTGTCGTCGAGTGGACGACGACGTCTGCGCCGAGCGCGAGCGGCGACTGCAAGTAGGGTGTCGCAAAAGTATTGTCGACCACCACGACTTGACGCGGTCCTTTGAGTGCCGCGATTGCAGCAATGTCGATCAGCTTGAGCAGCGGATTCGTTGGCGTTTCGAGCCATAACATACGCGTGCTCGGACGCATAGCGCTGCGGATGCTCGCGTCATCGGTCATGTCCACGTACGTGAACTCGAGCCCGTAGCGGGCAAGCACGCGGGAAAACAGCCGGTACGTCCCGCCGTACAGGTCGTCCGTGACGACCACGTGATCGCCCGCTGAGAGCAGGTTGAGCGTCGCCGAAGCCGCGGCCATACCGCTCGCAAACGCACTGCAGAATTTGGCGTCCTCGAGCGACGCGAGCTGCGTTTCGAGTGCGACGCGCGTCGGATTCACGGTGCGACTGTAGTCGAACCCTTTGTGTTCGCCGACGGCCGTTTGCGTGTACGTTGAGGTTTGGTAAATCGGTACGATCGTTGCGCCGGTCGTGGGGTCCGCGTCCTGACCGGTATGAATGGCTCGCGTCGAGAATCGCATGGTATACTACCCTTCTCGCCGGACGAGGAGACGACATGCAATTGCGCGAGAAAGCAACGACCGCCGACGACATTCGCGAAGCGCAGCACGAGTGGGAGCAGATGTCACTCCTACCGTTCATGGAACGGCGTGCCGAGCGGCGGCCCGAGTTTCGGACGATCAGCGGTACGCCGCTCGAGCGCATCTACACGCCGGCGCACATCGAGAATCTCGACTACATCGCCGATCTCGGCTTTCCGGGACAGTTTCCCTACGCGCGCGGCCCGTATCCGACGATGTATCGCGCGCAGCCGTGGACGATGCGACAGATCGCGGGCTTCGGAACGGCCGACGACACCAACGGGCGGTTCAAGTATCTCATCTCTCAAGGTCAAACCGGCATCTCGACCGATTTCGATATGCCGACGTTGATGGGTTACGACAGCGACGACGTGCGTAGCGAAGGCGAAGTCGGGCGCGAGGGTGTCGCCGTCGATACCGTCGACGACATGCACGATCTCTACCGCGACATCGATCTCGAGACGATCTCCGTTTCTATGACGATCAATCCGAGCGCCTGGATATTGCTCGCGATGTATCTCGTCGTCGCCGAAGAGCGCGGCTTCGACTGGAAGAAGCTGTCGGGTACCGTTCAGAACGACATCATCAAAGAGTATATCGCGCAAAAGGAGTGGATCTATCCGCCGCGTCAGGCGATGCGGATCGTGCGCGATTCGATCGTCTTTTCGGCGAAGCATCTCCCGCGCTACAACCCGGTCAACGTGAGCGGTTATCACACGCGCGAGGCCGGCTCAACGGCGGTGCAAGAAGTCGCGTTCACGCTTGGCGCCGGGATCGCGTATGTCGAGGAGGTTCGCAAGCTCGGGATCGACGTCGACGAGTTTGCGCCGCGATTGTCGTTTTATTTCGTCTCGCAGATCGACTTCTTGGAAGAGGTCGCCAAGTTCCGGGCGGCACGGCGCATTTGGGCGCGCGTGATGAAGGAGCGGTTCGGCGCGAAGAAAGCCGAGTCGATGCGATTGCGCTTCCATTGCCAGACGGCCGGTGCTTCCTGTACGGCACGCGAGCCCCTGAACAACATCGCGCGCACGGCGATTGAAGCGCTGGCTGCGGTGTGCGGGGGGGCCCAGTCCTTGCACACCAACGGCTACGATGAGGCGCTCGCGATTCCAAGCGAACCGGCGATGAAGATCGCTTTGCGTACCCAGCAGATCATTGCCGAAGAGACGGGCGTCGCAAACACGATCGACCCTCTAGCCGGCTCGTACGCGATCGAGAAGATGACCGCCGACATCGAGCGCGACGTGTTCGCGTATTTCGCTGAGATCGACCGGCGCGGCGGCGTCGTCCGCTGCATCGAGGACAACTACTTCCAAGCCGAGATCGCGGATGCGGCCTTCGAATTCCATAAACGCAAGGAACGCGGCGAATTCCAGTTCGTCGGCGTTTCGAAGTACCGCGACGAGAGTGCGAATCCGAAAGTCGAGCTCCACCACGTCGATGAAGCCGCCTCAAACCGGCAACTTGGCCGCCTCGCAGCAGTCAAGAAACGACGCGACGAAGCCAACGTCGAAAAAACGCTGGCGGAACTCGTTCGCGTCGCGAAGTCGGACGAGAACCTGATGCCGGCGACGCTCGAAGCGGTTCGGGTCCGCGCGACGGGTGGTGAGATCGTCAACGCGCTACGGCCGATCTTTGGGACATATACGGAGACGCCGATTTTCTAATGCCGATCAAGGTACTCGTTGCAAAACCCGGACTGGACGGACACGACCGCGGCGCAAAGATCGTGGCGCGTGCGTTACGCGACGCCGGAATGGAAGTCGTATACACCGGCCTGCACCAGACGCCTGAGATGATCGTTACGGCGGCGCTGCAAGAAGACGTCGACGTCGTTGGCATCAGCATTCTGTCGGGCGCGCACATGACGATCTTTCCTCGCGTCTTCTCGCTTATGCAAGAGCGCGGAATGGACGACGTGATCGTGGTCGCCGGCGGCGTCATTCAGGAAGAAGACCGGCCCAAGTTGCGCGACCTTGGTGTCGCCGACATTTTCGACGCGGATGCGACGACGCAAGATCTCATCGACGGCATCAATCGCCTGGTGCGAGAGCGAGGCACCGATGATCGCCGCACCGCCTAAATCGAAATATTGGGATGAGCGGCTCGAAACGATGCCGCCGGATGAGCGCGATGCCGTCGTTC
Source organism: Candidatus Baltobacteraceae bacterium (assembly GCA_036489885.1). Lineage (NCBI taxonomy): Bacteria > Bacillati > Vulcanimicrobiota > Vulcanimicrobiia > Vulcanimicrobiales > Vulcanimicrobiaceae > Vulcanimicrobiaceae bacterium. The sequence continues at coordinate 1,024,917 of DASXEW010000001.1, read as the reverse complement.
TCGCTAAAATTCAGAAGACGATGCAATGGGCGTACGAACGCTCAGCCTTCTATCGTAAGCGCTGGTCGGCTGCGGGACTGGAGCCGGGCGATATTCGAAGCCTCGCTGATTTCGAGCGCGTGCCGACGATCTCGAAAGCCGATCTTCGCGCCGATCAAACCGAGAATCCGCCGTTCGGTTCCTATCTGTGCGTCGACGTCGCGGACGTCAAACGCATTCACGGTACCTCGGGGACGAGCGGTCGTCCAACGGCCTTCGCGTGGACGCGTCGCGATATGGATGCGATCGCCGAGGATCACGCACGCATCATGTGGAGCTTCGGCCTGCGGCCGAATGATTGCGTCTTCGTCGGCTCGATACTTTCGCTCTATGTCGGATCGTGGGGCGCGCTCATGGGTGCGGAGCGGCTCGGCGCGAGCGTCTTTCCGTTTGGTGCAGGCGTGAAAGGACAAACGCAACAGGCGCTGACCTGGATCGATCAGATGCAGCCGACCGCGTTTTATGGAACGCCGTCATATGCGCTGCGCCTCGCGGAGACGGCCCGGACGATCGGTTACGATCCGCAAAAACTCGGCTTCCGTATCATGTTCTTTTCCGGCGAGCCCGGCGCCGGAATCCCGGCGACGAAGCATCTGATCGAAGAAACATTCGGCGTGATCTGCATCGACAGCGGAAGTATGGGCGAGATGACTCCTTGGATGAATTTGTGTGAGTGCAGTGAGCGCACCGGCATGCATTTGTGGCAGGACGTCGTGTACACCGAGCTTCTCGATCCGGGGACGTGGCGCCGTGTCCCGTTCGGTGCTCACGGCACGCCGGTCTATACGTCGCTCGATCGTGAGTGTCAGCCGATGATTCGTCTGGTCTCCGGCGACTTTGCGGAATGGACCGACGCGCCGTGTCCGTGCGGACGAACCTATCCGCGTTTCCCGCACGGCGTGATCGGGCGCATCGACGACATGCTCGTCATCCGCGGCGAAAACGTTTATCCGAGCGCGATCGAAGAAGCGATACGTGCGTTCGTGGGTGAGTTCTCAGGCGAGTTCGAGATCGTGGTTCGCAAGGAGCGGCACATGGACGAGCTGATCGTCCGGCTCGAGTATGCCGGAAACGCACCCGATGAATACGCCGAGAAGTTATCGACCGCCGTCCGGGCCAAAGCCGGCGTACGTCCGGCAATCGAACTCTGTGAACCCGATTCGCTGGCGCGAACCGATTTGAAGTCGCGACGCGTCCGCGACGAACGCTAAGAGGTCGCGCTCAGGAAGCTGATGATGTCTTGTCGCGCGATGATCCCGATCGGCTTGTCGTGTTCGCTGACGACGATCGCGGAATTCGCAAGCGTTAACAGCTTGTACGCCTGGTCGACTTCTGCGCCGACGTCGAGCGTCGGAAATGGCCGGCCCATCACTTCCTTGATCGGTTTGTGAATCAAATCCGAGTGATCGAAGACGGACTGCATCACCGCGACGTCGTTCACGCTCCCGACGACCGTATCGCCGCGCATCACTGGCATCTGCGAGATACCGTGCGTGCGCAGAAGATCGAGTGCGTGCTTGACGACGTCGTCCTCACCGATTGCGATCATCGGCGGTAACGGCCGTTTGCTGCGCAGAACGTCGCCGACGGTGACCTTCGCACGCTGATCCTCGAGAAAACCGTTTGCGATCATCCACTCGTCGTTGAAGATCTTCGACATGTAGCCGCGGCCCGAGTCGGGCATGACCACGACGAGAACGTCGCCTTCGTTCAAAGTCTGTGCGACGCGCGCGGCGGCAGCCACTGCCGTACCCGACGAACCGCCGACGAGCAGACCCTCTTCGCGTGCGATGCGGCGCGCCATGAGGAACGATTCCTTGTCTGAGACACGTAAGATCTTATCGATTACGCGCATGTCGACAGTCTGCGGGAGATACGACATTCCGATTCCCTCGACTTTGTACGATTTTGGCGTGTCGCCGGAATAGATCGAGCCTTCGGGGTCAGCGCCCGTCACGACGATCTTTGGATTCTGTTCCTTGAGAAAGCGTGCCGTGCCCGAGATCGTCCCGCCGGTGCCCATGCCGCAGACAAAGTGGGTGATGCGTCCTTGCGTCTGCTCCCAAATTTCAGGACCAGTGGATTTGAAATGCGCATCCGGATTCATGTGATTGTGCCATTGATCCGGAATGAAGGCGCCGGGGATCTCGGCGGCGAGCCGGCTCGCAACCGAATAGTACGATTCGGGTGAATCGTTCGCGACGTTGGTCGGCGTCACGACCACTTCCGCGCCGTACGCCCGCAAGAGATCGATCTTCTCTTTCGACATTTTATCGGGCATTACGAGGATGCAGCGATAACCGCGAATTGCGGCGGCCATGGCAAGACCCGTCCCCGTGTTCCCGCTTGTGGCTTCGATGATCGTCGCGCCGGGACGCAGTACTCCACTGCTCTCGGCGTCTTCGAGCATCGCGACCGCCGGGCGGTCTTTCACGCTTCCGCCCGGGTTCATGTACTCGACCTTGGCGAGGACAAGGCACTTCGCGCCGTCCATGACCTTGTTGAGCCGAACCAGCGGCGTGCGGCCAACGGCCTGGAGCGCGTTTTCGTAGTAGCCGTGCTGGGGAAGGACTGAAGGGGTCTGCGACTTCACAGCAGACATCGTTCCTCGCGATTCCGCAACCGAGGAACGGCAGCCTGCGTTTTGAAGATCACCGACGGACGAGAAGGGATTTTGATGCCAACGGATTTTCGCAGCGGGTCAGTTTTTCCGCGCCGTGGACGTGAGTCGTTCGGCGGCTACCTCTGGTTAGTACGCGTTTTCGACAAGGGGCGCGCGGCACGCGACAGCACGATTCACGATTATATTTATCCGTGTCCTATGGACCGCGGCGTATTCGACCGCTGGGGCATCACGTCGAATGCGTTTGATGCAGCCATCGCGACGCGCGATACCGACGATGAGATTTTGACGTGGATTCAAGCGCGGGTCCCCGAAGAGCGGCGTGAAGCCGCGAACCGGTGGCTGCTCGACGAGAAGAACGCGAATCTCGACCGTCAGGATGCCGAAGAAGGCGTGGTCCCCGCGTAAGGTGCGCCGCATCTTCGCGTTTGCTGCGATTGCAGTGCTGACTGCGTGCAACAACGCTGTCCCACCACAGCAAAATTATGCAACAATCACCGGCGTCATCACCGACGGCACTAGCGGACAGCCGATCGTAGGCGCAACGGTGACGGTCGATTCTGTTCTTTCGGCGACGACGGGTGCTGACGGAAGCTACACGATCGCGAACATTCCGGTCGGCCCATTTACGGCTAGTGAGACGGCCGGCGGGTTTCAAGATCACCAGGATCAAGGTTCGGTCGCAGCCGGCGACCACTTCACGCTAAACGCCACGCTCTATCACTAGCGGCCCCTTAGGGCGCGTCGTAATCGCGCCGGACAAGTTCAAGGGCTCTGCCAGCGCGCATGACGTTGCGAACGCCGTCGCACGCGGCGTTCGGTCGGTCTCGCCGGGGAGTAAACTGATCCTGCGTCCTATGGCGGATGGCGGCGACGGTACCGTGGAACTGTTCCTCGATTCGGGCGCGCGTGCGTGTACGGCGAACGTGCACGATCCGCTTGGACGCGTGATCTCGGCGAAGTTTGCACTCGATGGCGAGCAGGCAATCGTTGAGCTCGCGAGCGCAAGTGGGCTGGTTCTCGAGAAGCCCGAGGAGCGCAATCCGTGGCGCGCAGATTCGCGCGGCACCGGCGAGCTCATTCGCGCGGCGCTCGACTCCGGTGCGACGTCGATCGTCGTCGGCATCGGCGGCAGCGCGATCAACGATGCCGGCATTGGACTCTTGCGCGCACTTGGCGCGAGAACGCAGCCCGCGAACGCCTTGCACGGCATCGAGAGCATCGACTTGGGCGGGCTCGATCCGCGCATCGCAAAAACGAAACTGCTGGTCGCATCGGACGTCGACAATCCGCTTTGCGGTCCAAACGGTGCGTCTGCGATCTTCGGTCCGCAGAAGGGTGCGAAGCCCGAGGATGTGCCGAAGCTCGACGCCGCGCTGGCGCAGACGGCCGATGCGATGGCGCGCGCTCTCGGCCGTGATTTGCGCGACGTTCCCGGGGCGGGCGCTGCCGGTGGTGCGGGATTTGCACTGCTTGCGCTTGGGGCGAAACTACGCCGCGGCGTCGACATCGTCGCCGAGCTATGCGGCCTGCCGCAAGCCTTGACCGGCGCGACGCTCTGCATCACGGGTGAAGGCTCGATTGATGCGCAGACGCTCCGCGGAAAGACGGTCTTCGGCGTGGGGCGCTACGCGGCGAAAGCCAAGGTCCCGGTGATCGCGCTTGGCGGGCGCGTCGAGAGGAGCGTTGAGGCAGAGCTCGCTGCGCATGGGATCGTGTGCGAACCCATTGTCACGTCACCCATGCCGCTCGAAGCGGCAATGCACGATGCGGTCGCGCTGATTGAAGCCGCAGCCGCGCGCGTGGCGCGGACCTTTGCGCTAGAGTGACGCGGCCGGCGGCGCGATCGTCGGCGCCGGCGGCGTACGCTTGACGAAGGTCGCGCGTTCGGCGATAGCCTCCGCTATCAAATCGACGACGACTTCGGCTAGACGATCCGGATCGTGTCGCACGTTCGTCGTTTCACCGATGACGTCGGCTAAGACCGGACGCACACCGAGCTTCTTGATGGCTTCGACGTCCGGTTCAACCCAAATCTGGCCTTCCTCGGCATACACGTCACGCAGGCGGCGCGGCGGCTGGCTGTTTACGATGACGTAGTCACATACTTTTGCGCCGGCATGCGCGAGAAGAACCTCGAGATGGCGCGAGGCTTTGAATTCTTCGGTCTCGCCCGGCTGCGTCATGACGTTCGTGACGTAGACCTTGACTGCATTGGCGCTTTCGATCTCGCGCGAGATGCGATCGACCAGTAGATTCGGCAAGATCGAGGTGTAGAGCGACCCGGGCCCAAGTATGATCGCATCCGCAGTACGAATCGCATCGATCACTTCGCCCAGAGGTGCAGAGTGTTCGGGTTCGAGCGTGATCGATTCGATTTTCTTGCGCGCCTGCGTGATCGCGCTTTCACCCTCGATGATCGTTCCGTCTTCCATTGTAGCGCGCAGCCACGTCACCGCAAGGGTTGCAGGCAACACGCGGCCTTTGATGTTCAGAACGCGGCTTGATTCTTTCACGGCGGTATCGAAGTTTCCGGTCACGCCCGTCATCGCCGCGAGGAAGAGATTGCCGAACGAGTGCCCCGTGAGGCCTTCGCCTTCGTGAAAGCGATATTGAAAGAGATCGGTCACGAGCGCTTCGTCATCGGCCAAAGCCACGAGACAGTTGCGCAGGTCGCCGGGTGGAAGAATGCCGAGCTCTTTTTGCAAGCGTCCGGAGCTGCCGCCGTCGTCGCTGACGGTTACGACAGCGGTCAAGTTGTGCGTGTATCGCTTTAGTCCGCGTAACAACGTCGAGAGTCCGGTTCCACCTCCGACGGCGACGATGCGGTAACCCGCGCGTAAGCGCGATGCGAAGAGCGCATCGACGATACGGTCCTTACGATCCGGCGTGAGCGCATCGACGATCGAGTGCATCCACTGGCGCATGCCGACCGCAACGAGTATCGCGCCGCCGGCCATGAATAGCCATTGCAGCCACGCGAGCGGAAGATAGCCGTCGAGTGTTTCGTCGACCCAAGTATTGATCTCGAAATGCGCGCCTTCGGCCGTCAACCAACGGTTGAGTCCGTTGACGAACAGAATCGCGCCGAGAATCGCCATGACGAGCCAGCGTTTGACACCAAGGCCCGGATAGAACCAACGCGCGATCTGCTTTGCCCGCTGCCCGATCATTTTGAAGGCGCTCCGCCCCAGGCTGCGCGCGCCCCATGCGTTGCACGGGGCCCCCAAATGCGCGGGCCTGTCACTGTCGCGAAAGCGCAAGCATTCCCCGAGGTGGCCCGCAACAACATTATCTCAGAATGTCCCGCGCTGCCAGCTCGACGTCGAGTTGGCAGTTCTTTCTCAGAAATTCGTTCAGACGTCCAGCGAGATAGACGGAGCGATGACGCCCGCCGGTGCAGCCAATCGCGATCGTCAGTTGCGCTTTCCCCTCTTCGATAAAGCGTGGTATCAGGAAATCAAGCAACTTTTCGGCGTGCTGTAAAAAGGTCCGCGTTTGCGGTAATCGCTCGAGATAGTCGCCGACTGCTTTGTCGAGTCCCGTGAGCTCGCGAAGCTCGTCGACGTAATACGGGTTCGGTAAGAATCGCACGTCGAAAACCATGTCGGCGTCGAGCGGCAGGCCGTATTTATATCCGAACGACACGAGCGTAACGTGGAGCAGCGGTTCGCCGGTTTGCTGCGCGTATGTCTCCGCGATGCGCCGGCGCAACTGAATTGCACTCATCGTGCTCGTGTCCCAGACCCGTGCGGCGCGGTCGCGCACGGGTGCAAGCGCGCTCCGTTCGGACGCAATTGCTTCGGTCAATCGTTCGCGCGCGACGGGATGCTTGCGGCGCGTCTCGCTGAAACGGCGCACCAGCGCCTCTTCCGTGGCATCCAAGAAGAGTATCTCCGGGGAAGCGCCGTTGGTGGAGGCTGAAGCGATGCTCGTGGAGAGATCACCGAAGGGGCCGGATGTCCTAACATCCGGCGCGATTGCGAGCCGATCGTACCCGGAGGCCGCGGCAAGCGTCACTATCTGGGGAAGTAACGTGGGTGGTAAGTTGTCGAGGCAATAGAACCCCAAATCCTCGAACGCTGCCAACGCCTGGCTCTTGCCTGCGCCGGACAACCCCGTTACGATGACCAAACGGCGAACGCTCACCGAAGGAGCCTCTCTAGGATGAAACTGTTCTCGGCTGAGAAAGCGAACTCACTGATCCCCACGGTTTCGCCGCTCATCGAGGAGTTGTGGGCCAAACGGCGCGAGCTTGCAATTCGATTGCTCGAGAACGATCCGGCGCTGCGCCGTGGAGCGTCAACACGCTCACGCAAGTTCACGGAGCTCAAAGCTGAGATCGTACGGTTGATCAATCGCATCGAAGAGCACGGCTGCGTCGTGAAAGATCTCGATCTCGGCCTCCTCGATTTTCCCGCGCTGCGCGACGGACGCCCGATCTATCTTTGTTGGAAAGCCGGTGAGCCGGAGATCGGCCACTGGCACGGCACCGACGAAGCGTTCGTCGACCGCAAGCCGCTGGAGTAGCAGCCGCCCGAGCTATACGTGCTGCGGCTGAACCTTGATAAAGTCTTCAGCCAGCCCCTGGAGCCGTACGTCGCCGAATTCTACCGTGTAGGCGCCGGCTGCAACGTCTTTGACCTCGCCGGTCTCGGGGACGTTCGCAAGCTGCGGAACCTTGCTGCGAATCTCGTCCGGAAGACGAACCGTGTCTCCGACACTGAGCTCAGGTGCTTCAAAGAGCTTGTTGAGTTGGGACATCAACATGTCGAGCGGAATGCCGTAACCCTGGCTAACCTGTTCGATCGTCTCATGCTCGCTGATCGCGCAGTTCGAGCAGCCGCCCAAATGAAACCGGGCGAAGACACGGCGAGCACCCGCATGTACTTTGAACGCTTGCTCGACGGTCAGATCTTTCGAGAATTGGTCAGCCACGAGGTCACCCCACTAGAGAAATCTCTCTGCCTTAAGACGCTTGCGGCAGCCACTCGGTTTCGAGATACGCGGAGCTCGCCTATAAGCCGGATTCTGTCCCGGCGAAGCCGGGGATCATCATCTCTCTGGGTTCACCGTTACCGGTGAGCTCGGTGCGATGTTGCTCGTGCGGTTGGGCACCGCCCCCGAAGGGGTATTCGAGCGATCTTGCTCCAGGTGGGGTTTACCCGAGCCCGCGTCACCGCGGTGCTCCGTGAGCTCTTACCTCACGATTTCACCCTTACCGGTTGCCCGGCGGTATGTTTCTGTGGCACTTTCCTTCGAGTTACCTCGACAGGACGTTATCCTGCACCCTTGCCCATAGGAGCCCGGACTTTCCTCACGCGCCGTTCGGCGCGCGCGATGATCCGGCGAGCTCCGCGAAGCTCAGCCGTCATTATACCGGGGCGCGGCGAATTCGGCTAGGCCGAACCGAAAAGGCCGGCGGACAGAAATCCTTGGCTGGCGTTTGCGCCGCGCAGAACGTCGAGCGAAATCAAACTTTGCTCGATGCTCTTGTTGAAAGTGTTGACGGTGTTCGGAACGTTCGTATCGCCGATTGACGATGCCGACGCGGTGAGATTCGTCGAAGCGATATTGTTCGAGTTGATCTGATTTTGCAGCGACGTGGCTTGCGCACCAAGCTGTGCCTGAGCCGAGAGCACGGAGTTGAGCGCGTTGCCGATGACGCCGATGCTGCTTTCGGCATTTGCGGTCGTTCCGAAATCAAGGTTCGAAACGCCCAGCGACGATGACGACAGGTTGCTGAAGTTCAGCTGCGTTGTCGCGCCTTGGTTCGCACCGGTTTGCACCGTCAGCGAATTGCCGGCAGAGAAGCTGGTCGCGCCCGTTACGTCGATCGTCGCGGAGCCCGTGTCGGTGCTGCTGAAGTTGCCCAGCGTGAACGACACGCCGCCCGCCGTCACGGCTGAGCCGGACGAGAACGAGCCGACGTTGGTGACGTTACCGGTGGCGTCGTCGACGAGATTGACTTGAGCTTGGCCGGCGCTGACCGAGACTTGAATCGATTGGCCGGGCGTCGTCGCGGGCGTCGTGATTCCGGCGCTCGTGTTGATGACGCTGTTGCCGCTGCTCAGCAGAAGATCGTTGTTCGTGACGGCCGAACTTGCGGGCGTCGCTGCTTGCGTTCCGGCGAATTGACCTTGGAGCAGGTTTACGCCGTTGAAATTCGTGTTCTGCGCGATCGTGTTGATCTGCTGAATCTGCTGATTCGCTTGGGCTTGAATATCTTGCTGATCCGACGGGGAGAGCAGATCGTTCGAAGCTGCCACCGATTCGGTGTTCAGGCTCCCGAGGATGCCGGTGATCGATTGCGCGCCGCCTTCAGCGACGTTCGTAGCGTTCAGCGCATCTTGCGCGTTGAGCGAGCCCTGGTCGAATCCAGACGCCTGCGCCTCGAGCGCGTTGAAGATTGCAAGGCCCGACGGATCCACCGCCGCCGACGTTATCCGGTTACCGGATGAAAGCTGGTTACCCGACTGCAGTAAGCTTTGCTGGAAGCTATAAAGCGAGGTAAGGCTACTACTGCCTAAGCCACTAATACCGCTCACTGAGAGCCTCCTTGGAAGCGGGCAAACCCAAGCTCATCTTCCCATGAAATCGGCATGTCAGGCAAGCGAGCTGAGACACCTCTTCAAGAAAGTACGCTTGTCTTACTGCTCAGGACGAGAATCTGGTGGAGGCAAGGAGACTCGAACTCCTGACCCTCACGCTGCCAGCGTGATGCTCTACCAACTGAGCTATGCCCCCAGATCCGGCTTGGTGGAGATGAGGAGATTCGAACTCCTGACCCCCTGCTTGCAAAGCAGGTGCTCTACCAACTGAGCTACATCCCCGCGAGCGGCGTCGTCGTATTATCCCTTCGACGGGCAGGACCTCCGGTTTGACCCGTTGACATCGACGACGGCTGCAATTTACGATAAGCCGCCGAGAAAACGAGGGCCATTAGCTCAGCTGGTTAGAGCGCATGCTTGATAAGCATGAGGTCCGTGGTTCGAACCCACGATGGCCCACCAGAAACTAGAAGGACGCAAGAAGTGAGCACCGTCAGCTCGATTACCGTCGATCACAAGAACCTGCGCGACGTGGCACGCGCGATCGTGAAAGCGACGGGAAGCGACGATGCCGAGGCGGCCATCGTCGCCGATCACCTGGTTGAAGCAAATCTGCGCGGCCACGACAGTCATGGCGTCGGGATGCTGCCGCTCTACGTTAAGAATTTCCAAGGCGGCAACCTGAAGGCGAATCAACATGCGCGCATGTTGAGCGAAGACGGGGCAATCGCAGTCTTCAGCGGCGAGATGGGCTACGGTCAGAAGATCGCGCGTGAGGTGATGGATTGGGCGATCGAACGCGCTCGGAAAAACGGTGTTGCGATCGTCGCATTGCGCGACGTGCAGCACATTGCGCGCGTCGGCAGCTACGGCGAACAGGCTGCAGATGCGGGCTTGATCGCAATGTTATTTGTAAACGCGCTGAGCGGTCACCCGTTCGTGGCGGCGTTCGGCGGTTCGGACGGCCGGTTTTCAACGAATCCTATTTGCGTTGCAATTCCCGGCAAGAACCCTGATGAGCCGCTCGTCCTCGATTTTGCAACGAGCACGGTCGCGATGGGTAAAGTGCGTGTCGCGTACAACTCCGGCAAACAAGTCGCGCCGGGATTGTTGATCGATGAACGCGGAAAACCAACGACGGACCCCGGCGTACTCTGGCCGGATCGTTCCAAAGGTGCAATCTTGCCGTTCGGCTTGCACAAGGGCTTTGGTCTGGGGGTTGTCGCCGAGCTGCTCGGCGGCGCTCTGACCGGGAACCTTACGTATCAACCGGAAAATTCGCGTGACGTCGGCATCAAGAACGGAATGCTCGCAATCGTCTTCGATCCGAAGCGGTTCGGCAGTCTTGAAACATTCCAAGACGAGATGCAAGCGTTCTTGGATTTCGTGAAAGCCTCGCCGCCGTCGGATCCGAGCGCCCCGGTCCTAATTGCGGGCGAGCCGGAACGCAACACCCGCAAGAAGCGGATGGCCGAGGGGATTCCGATCGACGCAAAGACGTGGGCCGACATTCGCGCGGCTGCAGATTCGCTCGGTATCGGCGCCCGCAAGATCGAGGAAGTCGCGCACGGCGCAACCTGATTCGGTCGCGGAGCTCTTTGCGCGAGCCTGGCAGCTCGAAGCACAGGGACGCGATGCCGAAGCCCAGGCAGCCTACATCAAGGTGATCGAGCAGGACGGCAGACACTTCGACGCGCTCGTCGCGCTCGGTAATCTTTTGAATCGAACGGGTTATCGTAATGCGGCGCGCCTTTCGTATTTGGAGGCCGCAAAGGCTCGCGAAAGCGCGCTCGTCTATGTCAATCTCGGAAATACGTATCTCGACACGAACGACAACGAGCTTGCGGAGGCACATTTCGAACGTGCGCTGGAGCTCGACGCGACGCAACCCGAAGCGCACCAAGGCCTGAGCTACGTCTTTGCGCGGATGGGTGACGAAGAAGGCGCTGCGCGTCATCGCGATGCCGGCTTTCGTGACCGCGCGGTTACCGCGTTTCCTTATCGTGGTTCCGGCACGCCGATCCAAGCGGTACTCTTGGTTAGCGCGCTTGGAGGTAACGTCGCGACCGGCGAGTTTCTCGATGACCGGCTCTACGCGACGACGCGGATCTTCGTCGACTACTATCGTGAGACAAAGTTGCCGAGAGCCGATCTCACGTTCAATGCCATCGGGGATGCCGATCGCTGCGCCGATACCCTTGCGCGGGCGGCAAGTCTCCTCTTGGGGGGTTCTTCACCCGTCATAAACGCGCCGCAGTTCGTGCAGCGGACCGGACGCGTCGCCGTTAGCGAACGCGCGGCGGGCATTGCAAATCTCGTAGCGCCCAAGACTCTTAGCATCTCGAAAGCCGAGATCGCCGCGCGCCCGCCGTTCGCATTTCCGTTCCTCGTACGCGCACCGGGCTTTCACACCGGCATGTACTTTTCGCTCGTGCGTGATGAAGAAGAGCTTGCGTCCGCGCTCGGGGCGCTTCCGGGCGAGAACGTCATGGCGATAGAATTCCTCGATGCGCGCGGTGAGGACGGAAACTACCGCAAGTACCGGGTGATGATCGTTGACGGCGAGCTGTATCCGTTACATCTCGGCATCGCATCCGATTGGAAGGTGCACTACTTCACCTCGGACATGCTCGCCGATATGGAGTATCGCAGTGAGGAACAACGTTTTCTAAGCGACATGGATGGCGCAATTGGTGCGCGCGCTGTTGAAGCGTTGCGCGAACTTGCGCAACGCCTGGGCTTGGAATACGCCGGTGTCGACTTCGGCATCGATCGCGAGCGCAACGTCCTGCTCTTTGAGGCGAACGCAACGATGGTGGTCCCGTCACGTGAGGCAAATCCGGATCTTGCCTATCGCCTCCCGTACCAGGAACGCGTCATTGCAGCCGTCCGCGAGATGCTGACTAGATCAGCCGGATCCACTCGTTCATGAGCTGATCGTCGCGTTTCGTTTGCGCCATACCAAGATCGATGATGGCGTTGATCTCGCGCTGCTGCTCCGCGAGAACCTTCATCATCGCATCGAAACGCGCGGCTTGTGCAGCGAGTGCGAGTTGAATCTCGCTTTGCTGCGCGGTGTTGCCGCTCTGATCGACGCCGTCCGTCGTACGCGCACGGGGCGTGGGACGGCGTGGAGCCGGCGTCGCGACGTTCGAAGCTGGAGCCGGGGCGGGCGGAGCGGCGGGCGCCGCTCGCATTAGCCGATCGATCGGATGAACTCTTTCATGATGCCGATGTCCGCTTTGCGCTGCTCCATCGAGACTTCGCGCAACGTGTTGGACTCGCGCTGTAGCTCCGATTTCTCGTCCGTCATCATGTCGAATTGGTTGGCTTGCTTTTGGACGCCGAGCTGAAAATAGGCCATTTGCTCGTTCAGTGCGTCTTGCTGACCAAGCACGTTGCTCTCCCAACCCGAGAGGATGCCGTTTCCGACGTTCCCGGTCGTGGAAATCGGGTCGCCGCTGCCCAAGACGCCGCCACCAATCGCGCCCGCGACTGCGCCGCCCGGTCCGCCTACTGCAAACCCTTGAGCGGCGCCCGAGAGGGCGCCCAATATATTGAAGCTCATGCCCCTCGTTCACGGCGGAGAAGGCCGCGACAAGGCCTTCCGTTGACAAGGATGCCCCCTGCCGCATACGATAAGGCGTCTTTTTGGTCTCTTGTCTATGGGTTCCGCGGTTAATAAGGAAAACACGGTCGACGTCGGTCCTCTGCTCGGGCCCGCACGTCGGACGATTACCGTCGACTCCAAGATCGACGTGCCGGCCTTCGACGACCTTCGCTTCGTCGGTCCAGCCCACGTCGACTTAGAGCTCCGCGGGGTCGATCGTGGGATCCAGATCGAGGGAACCATCGATGCCCAGGCCGTTGCGGATTGCCGCCGCTGCTTGGAAGAGGTCGAGATCCCGCTACACCTGGACGTCGACGAGCGGATCGCGCCGGGCGAGGAAGCGGACCCACTTTCCGAAAGCAATGTACTAACCGGCGAACGGCTGGACTTGGGAGACTTCGTTAGGCAAGTAACGTTCACGGCGCTACCCATGGGGGCGCTGTGTTCGGAGGGCTGCCAGGGGCTCTGCCCGCAGTGCGGGCGCAATCGTAACAACGGCGCATGCACGTGCCCGCCACTAGGGGATACCGATAATGGCTAATCTTAAATGGAAGACACCGCGTTCAAAAACGCGTAGCCGCCGCGCGGCGAACTGGAAGCTCTCGGCGGTGACCGCGGTCGAGTGTCCGCAGTGCCACCAGCCCAAGCGACCGCACTTCGCGTGTGAGAACTGCGGCACGTACAACGGCCGCACCGTCGTCAAACCCAAAGACGAAGCAGCCGGTAAGCGCGGCTGAGATTGGGCGTACGGATCGCAGGCGTCGGACATTACGCGCCCGCTAAAGTCCTAACGAACGCAGATCTCGAGAAAATCCTCGACACGTCGGACGAATGGATTACAACTCGTACCGGCATGAAACGCCGTCACGTTTCGGCCGCGGATGAGGCCACCAGCGATCTTGCGATCAACGCCGCCAAAGAAGCGCTGGCGCGTGCGAACTTAAAACCCAAACAAATTGATTGCTACGTCGTCGCGACGGTAACGCCCGATTTCGCGTTCCCGGCGACGGGTTGCATCGTTGCCTCGAAGCTCGGCTGCTCCGGTAAGCCGGCCTTCGATATCGAAATCGCTTGCAGCGGCTTCATTTACGGTTTAACCGTCGTTTCGAGCTTGATCCGTGCTGGCGTGTACAAGCGCGTCATGTTGATCGGCGCAGAAACCTTGACGAAGCTCGTCAATTACGAAGATCGTTCGACTGCAATTCTTTTTGGTGACGGCGCCGGCGCCGTGATCCTCGAGGAGTCGGCAGTCGATTCGTTTTTATCGGCTGATCTCGGAAGCGACGGCACGACGCCCGAAACGCTGTATCTTCCGGCCGGAGGCTCACGACTGCCGATCACACCGGCGTCGCTCGCGGCGCATCAAGACAAGATTCACATGGCGGGACGCGAGGTGTTCAAATACGCGGTCAACCGCATGGTGGAATCTTCGCTCAATGCGCTCTCTCGCGCCAATCTTTCCCCGGCCGACGTTTCGTATCTGATTCCGCATCAAGCCAATCGCCGCATCATCGATGCGGCTGCGCAACGCCTCTCAATGCCGCCGGAAAAAGTCATCGTGAACATTCACGAATACGGCAACACGAGCGCGGCGTCGATTCCGATGGCGCTGTCCGAAGCCGAGAGCGAAGGCAAGCTCAAGAGCGATGATTTGATCGTCTTCACGGGCTTCGGCGCGGGGCTTTCGTGGGGGGCCGTGGCCTGGCGCTGGGCGGCCTGATGGAGGCACGCAGCCGCGCCGGGGTTATCTTTCCCGGGCAAGGCTCGCAGGTCGTCGGCATGGGCGCCGGCGTCGCTGCAAATTCGCAGGCTGCACGCGATCTTTTCGAGCGCTCGGCAAAAGTCGTCGGATATGATTTGCTTGCGCTGTGCCGCGAGGGTCCGGAAGACCGTTTGCGCGAGACGCGCTTCAGTCAACCCGCGATCTTCGTAACGAATTGCGCGCTCGCCGTCGCAGCAAACCTTTCGCCGGTCGTTTCGGCCGGACATAGTTTTGGTGAATACTGCAGTCTCGTGCTTGCAGGTTCACTCCTATTCGAAGACGCGCTCGAGCTCGTCAATGCGCGCGGTATTGCGATGCAACGCGCGGCAGAGATGGCAGCCGGCGGCATGTCTGCAATCTTAGGTCTCGATTCACAGAAGATCGAAGTCGCGGTGAACCAAGCGCGGGCTGAAGGCGCGGGGCGTGTCTCGCTCGCGAACTTCAACTCGCCAACGCAAATCGTGATTTCGGGAGATCTGGCGGCGGTTCGCCGGGCCGGCGATCTTTGTCTCGAAGCCGGCGCAAAGCGCGTCGTTGCGCTCAACGTCTCGGGTGCGTGGCATAGCGAGCTGATGCAACCGGCGGTTCCGCTCTTCTCGCCCGTCGTCGAGCGCGCGCGTGTAGCGATGCCGAGTTTCCCTGTTATTTCGAATGTCGATGCGCAAGCGTATCGCGACGTCCCTCACATCAAGGAAAACTTGATCAAGTCTTTGACGGCGGAAGTCTTGTGGCACGCGACGGCGATGAAGGTGATTGGTGTTGATGGCGGGATCGATCTCGTCGTCGAGTTCGGCGCCAGCCCCGTGCTCGTCCCAATGCTTAAGCGGCTCGAAGGCGTCCCCGAAACGGACAGCGTTTCCGACAACGCGGGAGTGCTTCGCCTGCAATCGCGTTTGGGCGCGTTGACCTCGCGCTGACATGGAGTTCTCGGGACGCAGCGCGCTCATCACCGGAGCAAGCCGTGGAATCGGACGGGCCATCGCGGTTGAATTTGCGCTGGCGGGCGCCGACCTGGCGCTGTTAGGTCGCGACCAGGCCGCGCTCGAGGAAACGCGCGCCGCCTGCATCGAGGTCCACCCGACCGGCAAAGTCGAGATCCTCGTCGCCGACGTGGCTGAACCGCCCGCCGTGGCGGACGCAGTCGAGCAGACTCTCGAGCACTTCGGGCGCCTGGACTTCGCGATCGCGAACGCCGGCCAATCGATCGATGGGCTCATTCTGCGCCTGCGGCACGGCGACGTCGATCGCTTGATCGACGTAAACCTCAAGTCCGCGGTCTATCTGGCGGAGGCGGCGGCTAAGCCGATGCTGCGCCAGCGGGGCGGGTCGATCGTGTTCCTCTCCAGCGTTGTGGGCATTACCGGAAATGCGGGCCAGTCGATCTACGCGTTGACCAAAGCGGGCCTGCTGGGCCTGGCCAAGTCCTTGGCAAAGGAGTTGGGGTCGCGGGGGGTAAGAGTCAACGCCGTCGCTCCGGGCTACATCGAAACCGCGATGACGACCGCTATGCCCGAGAACGCCAAGGCGCAGTATCTTAACACGATTCCGCTCGGCCGCCCCGGAAGACCTCAGGACGTCAGCGGTGTCGTGCGCTTTCTGTGTTCAGACGCAGCAGCATACATTACCGGTCAGACACTCGTGGTCGACGGCGGCCTCGTAACGTACTAGAGGAAGGAGTTCCATGTCAGCAGCCACCGGCACGTTCGATAAAGTCAAGAAAATTATCGTCGAGCAACTCGGCGTCGAAGAAGGCGAAGTGACGCCGGAAGCGTCGATCACCGACGACTTGGGCGCGGACTCGCTCGATCAAGTCGAGCTGGTCATGGCATTCGAGACCGAGTTCAACATCGACATCCCCGACGAAGAAGCGGAGAAGATCAAAACGGTCGGCGATGCCGTTACCAAGATCGACGCGATGAGTTCGGCGGGTTCGAGCAGCTAGGAACTCCGTGCTCGAAGCGCTCTCGGAACGACTTGGCGCGATATTTCAGCGCCTGCGTTCGCGTGGTCGTCTTACTGAATCCGACGTTGGCGAGGTCATGCGAGAAGTGCGCATCGCACTTCTCGAAGCCGACGTCAATCTTTCCGTAACGAAGGACTTTGTCGCGCGCATTCGCGAGCGCGCCGTTGGAAGCGAAGTCCTCACTTCACTAACGCCGGCACAGTCCGTTGTCAAGATCGTTCATGACGAACTCGTCACCTTGCTCGGCGGCGCGAACGCGCGTTTGCAGTTCGCAGACGCACCCCCGACCGTCATCATGCTCGTCGGCCTACAGGGTTCCGGAAAAACAACGCAAGCCGGTAAGTTGGCGCAACGCCTGAAAGAAGGCGGACGGCGGAGTTTGCTGGTCGCAGCGGACGTTTATCGGCCCGCAGCTATTACGCAGCTGCAGACGCTCGGCAAACAAATCGACATTTCGGTTTATGATGAAGGGGCCGGCGATCCGGTTCGCATTGCAGAGCACGGTGTCGCTGAAGCGCGCCGGCTTGGGATTCCGACCGTCATCGTCGACACCGCGGGCCGGCTTCAGATCGACGACGATCTCATGCGCGAACTCGAACGCATGCGCGCGGCAATTGCGCCGACCGAAATCCTGCTCGTCGCAGATGCGATGACGGGTCAAGAAGCTACGAACGTTGCCAAGGGCTTCAACGAGCGTCTCGGCATTACGGGCGTCATTCTTACGAAGCTCGACGGCGATACGCGCGGTGGTGCGGCGCTCTCGATTCATCACGTCACCGGCGCACCGATCAAATTCGTCGGCGTCGGCGAGAAGCTCGGAGCCCTCGAGCCGTTCCATCCGGAACGCTTGGCATCGCGGATTCTCGGCATGGGCGACGTGTTGACCCTGATCGAGAAGACGCAGGCCGTTTATTCGGAAGAGCAAGCGCGCGAGCTCGCGACCAAGCTGCGCACTCAAGATTTTACGCTCGACGATTTTCTGGGTCAGCTTCGTCAAGTGCGCAAGATGGGATCGATGGGCGAGCTGCTCAAGATGATCCCGGGAATGTCGCGTGCGCTGCCCAAAGACGTGGAAATCGACGAAGGCGAGCTTTCGAAAATCGAAGCGATCATCTGCTCAATGACTGCGCGCGAGCGTGGTAATCCCTCGATCCTGAACGGCTCGCGCCGCAAGCGCATCGCGCAAGGCAGCGGAACGCAAGTTTCTGACGTCAACCGGCTCGTGAAGCAGTTCGACGCCTCTCGTCAGATGATGAAACAATTTACCGGCGGCAAACGCGGCCGGAGATTCCCTATGGAGAGCTATGGTTAAGATCCGTCTACGGCGCATGGGCGCCAAGAAACAGCCAACGTACCGTTTTGTCGTCGCAGATTCGAAGAGTCCGCGCGACGGCCGGTTTATCGAAATTCTCGGTCATTACAATCCGCGAACCGAGCCGAAGACGCTCGTCGTCGATGAGACACGCGCGCGCGAATGGCTTTCCAAGGGGGCACAGCCGTCGGCTCCGGTCAGGCGTTTGTTTGCAGAGAAAGGTCTGTGCGAGCGCGGTCCGATTCCAGACACGAAACGCGCTCCCAAGAATGCGAAAGCGGACTAAACGATGAGCGCTTTCGACGACGAATTCGGGCTATTCGGCGAAGAGGCACCGCGCGAGGACGAAGAGCGCAAGCCGACTCTCGGCGCGCGCCGCATCGCGTCCAGTGAAACGATTATCGACGACGTTGAGCTGGAAGAAGGTGGTCCGCCGCGCCGCCGTGGGGAGCGTGGTGGCGGCGAACGTGGTGGTCCACGCGGAAGGCGCACGCGCCGGCCGGCGGCCGATCCCGCAACCTCAAGCCGCCGCGCCGCCGAGCTGCTGTATTTTCTCGTGCAAAAGCTCGTAAGCAAACCCGGCGTAATCGCGGTACAAACCGTGCCGTCGGATCGCGGGCCTGTACTTGAAGTGGAAGTCGATCAGGAAGACATAGGTAAAGTCGTCGGACGCGCAGGCCGCGTTGCGCAGGCTTTACGCACGCTCGTGCGCGCCAGCGCCGAAGGGAAAGTCGGCGTGGAAATCATCGAAGTCGAAGACCTCGATGACGAAGGAGAAGGAGCAGGCGACACGGTTGCGGCGGACGTGACTGACTCGTAAGAGCGCGGGTCATGTCGCGCTCGGGCGAATCGTCGGAACGTTCGGCGTCCGCGGTGAACTAAAACTCGCGCCGTCGAGCATCGGCGTCGACGCGGTGTGCAAGGGCACGCCTGTGAGGTTGCGTTTCGAAGACGGTCGCGATGAACGCGACGCGAAAATCGCGCAGTCACGTCAACAAAAGCGCCTCATGATCGTGCGCTTCGATGAGATCGAGACCGCAAATGATGCAGAATCCCTGGTCGGTGCCGAGCTCTGGACGTCGCGCGATAACGCCGCGCTCGCCGAGAACGAGTATTTAGACGACGACCTTATCGGCTGCGCGTTGCTCGATGGCGAACGGACGATCGGCGTTGTTCGCGCGGTGCGCCATTATCCCGCACAAGACGTGCTGGAGCTCGAGGGCGGCGCAATGGTACCTCTCGTTCGCGCGTTCGTACGCGAGATCGATGTCGATGCGCGTCTGATTCGCGTCGAACTACCCCCGGGTCTCGTCGAGGGTGAAGCCCTCTAGCTGCTGGGCTTGCTGGTAGGCGGCGCCGGGAACTCCATTTGTTGGATCGTGACTCCCGTTGCCGTTGGTCCCGGAGTCGGCGTCGGACCTGACGCAGCTTCATCCGGCGGGACGGTCGGAGCCGGCGTCGCCTTTGCCTTGCCTTTTCTCTTGAAGAGGCCGCCGAGTTTCTCGAGGTTCGCTCCCGGCGACTCTTTAGGTTCGGCAGTCGCCGACGGTTGTGGATTCTCTTGTAGCGACGCCAGCGCACGTTCAGCGTGCTCGTGAATCATTTGTCCGAGGAGCGCGCCTTGGCCATTCGCATCCGAGTACGTTAGGAATTGTACCGAGTTGCTGGCGACGACGGTGCCGCTCGAGGTGCTGACCACTTGTTCGACAACGCTGACTTCTGCGCCGAGCGGCGTGATGAAACCGGTGATGTAATAGTCGCAGCCGAGCTGGCGCGCCGAGATCAAGAAATCCGTTCGCTGCGTTCCGGGGACAGGCGGCACAACTTTGACGCCGTTGTCCGAGAGCTGCTGAGCGAACATTACCGCGAGGCGTTCGCCGGAGTCTTTTTGCGCATCACCGTTCACGGTCAGCGGATAGACGACGACGAGCGGCGGTGGGAGAAGCGAAGGCGATATCGCGCCAAGCCAGCAGACGCTCGCTGATAGCAGGGCAAGCGCCATAAGTATACGGGGACGCACTATTGCGTATTCGTCCCCAAGAGCGGCGGAGCCCCCTCTTCGAGCCCTACCGCGCTGATTTCGGCACCATATAAGAAGATGTTGCCTAAGAGATAGAACCAGAGCAGTAACGCGAGGACAGTCGAAAGCGCGCCATAGACGTGAAAGAGATTCGTACGCGCGGTGAAAATCGTGAACGCAATCTGAGCGACCTCGTATGCGATGGCCGTAAAGATCGCCCCGGAGATCCCGAAACTCCACGGCAGCTTGCGATTCGGCAAGAACCGATAGAGCGTAGCAGCCACGACGAAGATCAAAAAGATCGATACGCCGAACGCTGTAAGCTGCGCGAGGACCGGCGATGAAAAGCCTCCGGCGTGCGCGAGGTAGGTTACCGCCGGCGGGACAAACGTCGAGAGCAGTAAGAGCAGTCCCATCGCCGGAAGCATGACGATCGCCAATGCAATGTCGTGAACCAGCGGTCGGCCGGCCGGTACGTTCAGCGCACGGTTGAGAGCGAACGCCAAACCTTGAAAGAGATTCTTGCCGGACCATATGAGCGCGACGACGGCGATTGCGCCCGAGATACCGCGCACGGCGATTGCGTTCTTGAGGTTGTCGGCCAAGAGATCGTGCAACGCCGGAGCGACGTCATCGATCGTCGAGAGCACGAGATCCTGACCGTCTTGCGAGCCGAAGATGAAGCCGAAGACCGCGATCGCGAGCAACCCGAGCGGAATCATGGCAAAGACAGCATTGTATGCCAGTGCTTGGGCGAGAAACGCGCATCCATCGCGGGAAAAACGGACGCCGGCTGCACGCAGGATGCCGATCAATCGCCGCACCGGGACGTATTCGTCCCGAAGTGATCGCGTTCATCGTCGTCACGGTCGTCCTCGGCGGTATGTCGTTACCGTCGTCACAACCGGCGTGGGTGAGTCCGGACGGATTCGTCTATGCCCCGATCGATCCCATCGTGCGTAGGATCGCAGAACGCGTGCAAATCGATCCGCGGGACCTTGCCATTACGTTCGAAGGCAACGGGAAACGTGTCGTAGTCAGGACGCCGCTCGATGTAATTGCGGAAGCCGACGGGACGATTTACGTGCGACTGGGAACGGTCGTGCGCGATCTCGGGGGAAGCGCAAGCTTTGACGCTGTACGAAAAGTCGTGACAGTTGAAATGCCGGGTCCCTCGCCGGTGGCGACGGCGACGCCGTTCAATTCGGCGAATCCGAGCGTCGCACCGACGATGGTCTTTACACCCCAGCCGCTGACGACACCGCGAGCGTCGCCGACAGGCATTCCGCAGCCGCGGCGTACGCCGGTTCCCGTTGTGCCTTCATTTCCGTGAATCTGCGTGAAGCCGAGCCGGCGGAGATTCGTGCGGCAATTCGTTCGGGCGAATACGACGGACCGACTGCGGGTCTTGCGCCGCAGTACGTGCAGACGAACCTCGTCGTCATTCCGAGCGATCACGCCGGTGAAATGGCCGATCTCTGTGCCCGCAATCCCGTGCCGTGCGCGTTGATCGAAACGCTGCCGCCGGGAAAGTTCACGCCGCAATGTGCGCCGGAT
Organism: Candidatus Baltobacteraceae bacterium; assembly: GCA_036489885.1. Classification (NCBI taxonomy): domain Bacteria; kingdom Bacillati; phylum Vulcanimicrobiota; class Vulcanimicrobiia; order Vulcanimicrobiales; family Vulcanimicrobiaceae; species Vulcanimicrobiaceae bacterium. The sequence goes on along the minus strand of DASXEW010000001.1, from coordinate 1,003,480 downwards.
GCGGACATTCGCACGGACCTTTCGCAATACCGCGTTTATCGTAAAGGTTTGCTCCTGGACAAGCGGCACGACATTCTCGATCTCTGGCACGAAGATTTTGTTACGTTCTTGATCGGTTGCTCGTACACGTTTGAGTATGCGCTCGAACAAGCCGGGTTCCCGATGCGACATCACGCTGAAGGAAAGAGCGTTCCGATGTACCGCACCTCGCTGCGATTGATGCCGGCCGGACGTCTGTGGGGTCATATGGTGGTCAGCATGCGTCCGTTCAAGCCGGAAGATGTTGAAACCGTTCGTGAGGTCACGCGTCCGTATCGCGCTGCGCACGGTGAGCCCGTACATTGGGGCGACCCCGAAGCCATCGGCATTCGGCGTCTCGATCATCCCGACGAGGGCGACGCAGTCACACTCGAGCGTGGAGAGATCCCGGTGTTTTGGGGCTGCGGCGTCACGCCGCAGCATGTCGCTATCGAAAGCCGCATTCCGTATGTGATCGTGCACGAGCCCGGACACATGTTCATTACGGACATGCATCACGAGGAGCTGGCGCTACAGACCGGCCGCCGTTAGCTCCTCGATAAACGCCTGCGTGCGGGGGCTCTCGAACCATGCGGTAACGAGATCACGAAGCGACGCGTGTTTGCGTAGCTCCGTGACGTGAGATTGAATGTTTGCCGCCGTCGGGCGATCCGCGGCGAGCTCGCGTTTTAAGGCTTCGATGCGAGCTCGCGCTTCGGGATCGTTGGGAGTGACGGCATTGAGTTTGTCGGCTGGAAAGTCTGTGCGTTCGTCGGGCATGTCTCCTTAGTTCCCAGCCGCCTCCGGAGTTGCCGCTTTTCGGCGCGTCGCGGTGTTGCCGATTCCGCCGAGGATTCCAAGAGCAACAAATATCCAACTGAGCGTCGGTGTCCAGACGGAGCTGAGGCCGAATACGGCATCCAAGCTGTAGGCCCCAAATCCGGTGAAGGCGAGCAAGAACGCGAAGCCGCCGTAGACGAGTGGGAGCTCGTAGCCGTTGTTCTGGCCGAAGAATCCGTTGGGAACGTGCACGGTCAGCGCGGCTGTCGTCATCACGACGATGATAAACATCGGGCCGATGGGGCCGAGGAGTCCGAACGCAACCAGCAGGCCGCCGGCTAGCTCGCTAAAGCCCGCAGCTGCCGCGTACGCGCGTCCGGGGCGAAATCCGATTTGCTCGAAAAAGCTTCCCGTTCCGGCCAAGCCATAGCCGCCGAACATTCCGAAGAGTTTCTGCGCGCCGTGGGCGGCGAATCCGAGCCCGATAAGGCGTACAAGCAATAGTGCGAGGTCCAAAAGAGTTCTCCTTACGAAAGATAAGCTACCAACATTCTAGTAGGTATGGTATACTTACGTCAAGTAGCCTAGCCCATTGGAAATAAGTATGCACCTTCGGACCGAGCCCGTAATTGTTACGCACGACGACTCAACCGACAACGGCGAGATGAGCCCTTTTTGCCCGCGCTTCCAGTACACTCTCGAGCTGATCGGGCGGCGGTGGGTCGGGGCTATCCTTCGGACGCTGATGGCTGCTCCGCGGCGCTTCAATGAGATATTAGCCGCGATTCCCGGCCTCTCGGACCGGCTCCTGACGGAGCGTCTGCGCGAGCTCGAGTCGGAAGGCATCGTTGCGCGCGTCGTGCACGGCGAGCGGCCGGTTCGGGTCTGTTACGAGTTGACGGCTTGCGGGCGCAGCCTCGGGCCGATCATAAGCAACGTAGCCCAGTGGGCCGAAGCTTGGGTTCACTAGCCGCGCGCTAGTACGATTTCGGCATCCCCAAAACGTTGTGTGCGATGAACGCGAGCACGAGATTATTTGCAATCGGCGCGACGAGAAAGAGCCGCGATTCGCGGAACTTTCGTTCGATGCCATACTCTTCGGCGAGTCCGTAGCCGCCGTGCGTATCCATCGCGGCTTGCGCAGCTGCCCACGTGGCTTGTGATGCGAGCAGCTTTGCAGCGTTGGATTCGAATCCAGGTTGTTCGCCGGCGTCGAAGAGCTCAGCCGCTTTCCAGCGCATGAGGCTGGCTGCTTCCAGCTGCGCATACGCCTGGGCCAATGGAAATTGCACGCCCTGATTTTGGCCGATCGGCCGTCCGAAGACGACACGTTCGCTCGCATAGCGTGACGCACGCTCGATGAACCAATAGCCGTCGCCCAAAACTTCCGACGCAAGGAGAATACGCTCGGCGTTCATCCCGCTGAGAATGTAGCGAAAGCCCTTGCCCTCTTCGCCGATCAAGTTCTCCGCGGGCACCTTTAGGTTTTGGATGAAGACCTCGTTCGTTTCGTGATTCTCCATCGTGCGAATCGGTTTGACCGTGATCGCGCTGCCGGCTTCACGGAGATCGACGAGCAGAACGCTGAGACCGTCCGTTTTACGCTCGACCTCCTCGTACGCCGTTGTTCGGACCAGCAGTAGCATCAGATCCGAGTGTTGCACGCGCGAGGTCCAAACTTTTTGACCGTTGACGATGTAATGGTCGCCTTTGCGAACGGCCATCGTCTGAATCCGCGTCGTATCGGACCCTGCATTGGGTTCGGTCACGCCGAAAGCTTGTAGACGCAGCTTCCCACTTGCAATCCCGGGGAGATAACGTTGCTTTTGCTCGGCGTTGCCGTGACGAAGCACGGTGCCCATCGTGTACATCTGCGCGTGCGCGGCAACGGCGGTTCCGTCCGAACGATCGATGGTTTCGAGAACGATTGCGGCTTCCATGATCCCCAAGCCGCCGCCGCCGTACTCCTCGGGGATTAGGATCGAGAGCCAACCACCGTCGGTAAGGGCTTTCACGAATTCCTCGGGATATTTGCGTTCGCGGTCGAGCGCCGTCCAATATTCGTGTCCGAAGCGGCTGCACAGCTGCGCAACGGCGTCGCGTATCGCGATACGCTCGGGCGTCATAATCGTTGTCGTCACGTTGCTTATTTGCGGCCTCCGAGTCGCATCGCCTTGCGAAAGATCATGTCGCGAAAGCGCGCGGGCAGCAGCGGGACGATCGTCCCTCCCAAACGCGCCGAGGCGCCGATGAGATAGTGCGTCCGCGGCTTGCGCGCGAAAAGCGCGTCGACGATTGCGCGCGTAACTCGGCCGGTCGGAATCCCCATACGTTCCTCGCGTTCGGATTGAGCCCGCACGGCTTGCATCGCGAGCACATAGCGCGCGGGCAGCGTATCCCATCGTCCTTCATATTGTTCGCGGCCTTTGCGCCAGATGGGCGTCTTCACGGATCCGGGCTCGATAAGGGCGACTAAGATGCCGTCGGGTGCAAGCTCGAACCGCAGCCCGTCAACCAGCGCGCGTAGAGCGAATTTCGATGCACTGTAGGGTGCAATGTATGGCATTGAAATGCGCCCTGAGACCGAACCGACGAAGATGATGCGGCCGCGGCTCTCGCGCAGCTGCGGTAAGAATGCTTGTGTTACGGCGATTTGTCCCAGAACGTTGACGTCGAATTGCGAACGCAGCTCGGCCTCCGAGACGTGTTCGAGCGGTCCGGCAACGACGATCCCCGCGTTGTTGATCAGACCCACAAGCCGAAAGCCTGCGGCGCGAACGATTTGCGCTGCGGCCGCAATTGATGTGGGCTCGGTGACGTCGAGGCGCACGGGACGAAGATTGGAATGCGCGCGCAGCAGTCGTGCGCCGTCGGCATCATTGCGTACGCCCGCAAAGATGACGTTGCCCATTTGCGCCAGCTCGAGCGCGGCCGCTGCGCCGATCCCCGTCGACGCACCCGTTACGACGATCGCCTGCGTAACGTTCATGTTGCGTTTGCGCCGTCGAGCGTCTCGCGATGAAAATTGTAGAGGTACTCGATGATGTCGATAGTGCGCGGAAATTCCGGGTGAGCGCGCTGCGGCTTGAGACGATACGTCACCCCGTCTAACTCGGCGATGTCAAGCTGAAGAAGACCCTGCAGCGCACGCAGGGTCAACCGATTGGGATCGCTGCGCAACTCGGGCTCGACGAAAAGCACCCTCGGAAGCGTGGCGAGTGCGGCTTCGATTGCATGGTGCGCCTCGGGCGCAGTGAATGTTTGGTCACCACGTTCGTGCAGCCACGCGCCGAGCAACGCACTGGTCGTGACCGGACGGATACGCTTAATCTGCAGATCGAGTGGGACGTCGGGCTCCGCCTTTCCCACGCGATACAGCATCGAAAGCCTGCGGCCGACCAGCGGATCGTAGCTAATTCCTGCGAGCCAGATTTGCGCGAGGGGCGCGAGGCGCGGGAGCGAACCGCGCAAGCGCTGCATCTTTCCGTCGCCGGAATAATCGCCTTCGGGTGCAAGGAAGATTGTCGAGCCGGAGCGCTGCAGATTTTCGAAATGCTGTAAATCTTCCTCGAGTTGCGCGCGCGTAAACTGGAGGATCTCTTTGCGATAGGGTTCCAAGACTTCCATGAGCCTGACGCGCGAACGGCCGGCCGCGAAATGCTCGGCGCGCAGCAAGTCGCCGATGCGCGTCACCGTTCCGGGTAGCCGTGCTCGGGCTTTTTCGGTGAACACGACCTCCGCGTCGAGATCACCGTGCAGACCTTGCAGCACGTACGCGACGCTCACGAAGGGGCGCTCGTTCAGTTCGTTTTCGATCGGTTGTAAGCCGATCGAGGAGAAAAGCCAGCCGAAGTTTAGCATGCGCAGCACGGAACTCAGCCGGGGGATGCGTTCAGCGAAGAAACCCGGCTCCCACATCCGCCGCGACGACACGGTGAAAATCGGCCAGCGCCACGAGAACGTCGCAATCGTAAGATCCGAGATCAGCACGGCGGATTCGACCTCGTGCTGATGGTTTGCGATCAGAAGTGTCGGTCCGCGTTTGCGTGGGAATCGTCCCCAGCCGCGGATGCGGTAGGGAAAGCGATAGTAGATGGAGCCGAAGAGTACCGATCCCCACCGTAACGGCTGGAGTGGGAGTGGTGCTACACGAAGAGCGGACTGCGGATCGGACATCAGCTACGTGTCGAACCACGCTCAGCGCGTGCGTCGCGGTTGATCCGCTCTTGAATTCGCGCATCGCAGAATACGGCGTCGGCTAGCGCCGGAAATGCTCCGACGATAAACGCGGGGATCCGGTAAAACGCCGGAACGATGCGTTTGCGCTTTGGCCGGCGCAACGCTGCAACGATTGCATCCGCAACGATTTCCGGTCCCGGCAGATTGTTGCCATGCGCCGGATTCATCGGACTGCGGACGAAGCCGGGCTGGATCAAGGTGACATCGATTCCGCAGCTGCGCACTTCACGCCGAACGCTATCGGTAAGACCGCGCAAGCCGAACTTCGATCCCGAGTAGATGCCCATGATGCCGGCCTCGCCGGCAAGCGATCCGATGTTGACGATCGATCCACGTCCCTGCGCTTTCATAACCGGCAACACGGCGTGCATGAGCCGCGCCGGTCCGAGCAAATTGACCGCTAGGACTCTTTCGAGATCGTTGTCGCTCGAATCGCAGATCGACGGACTCGAGCCGATTCCCGCAGCGTTGATGAGGATGTCGATGCGTCCGAACTCGACGAGCGTCTTGGCGACGAGCACGTCGATTTGGTCGCGGCGCGTGATATCGGTTGGGACGATGAGAGCGCGCACGCCCTGCTCTTGGGCTTTGTGTGCCAATACGTCCAATGCGGGATCGGGAAGTGCTGCCAAGACGACGTTGACCTTTTGATTGATGAGGGCTCGCACCGTGGCGGAGCCGATTGCGCCGGAGGCGCCAGCTATGATCGCGACGCGTTCCGAGCCACGGGAGTCCATGGCGCGCAGTTATCCGGCGTCGAAGGCGCGGCCCTCCCGAATGGACTTGGGGCGAGCCACGGAGCGGCTATTTGGGGATGAGGTCTTCGATGCCCCAATCACCGTCGCTGCGCGAGCAACGCCGCTGGATGACCGTAGCTGCCGCTGTGACCGTCGTCCTGATCCTAGCGTTCGCTTTTTATCTGCTACGCCTCGTAATTCTGCCGTTCGGCGTTGCCGCGGCGCTGGCGTTTCTCGCGGCTCCGCTCGTACGGCGCCTACAAAAGCAGGCGGGGTGGCCGCACTGGGCAGCCGCGCTCATCGTCTATCTTGGCTACTTCGTCCTTATCGCGCTCGCCGGAACCGGCACGGCGCTCTATTTGATTCCGGAGATCTCGAGTGTCGTGAGTCGGGCGCCGCAGATCACCGAACACTTGCTGACCGTGGCGTTCCGCGGGCCACAGCTGCATGCACTCGGTCAAACATTCTACGCAAGGACCCTTTCGCAGAGCGCCGTCCGCGAATTCGAAACGCTGGTGCGTGACCCGGCGAAGTTGATTTTCGCAGGGATTGAATCAATCTCGGGTCTCGTCGGATTCTTCCTCACCATCGCGCTGCTAGGCTATTTTCTGTTCCAAGGCCCGGAGCTGGCGCGTGGAGTCCTGTGGCTGGTTCCACCAAAGCATCGGCGACGCGCGCGCGTCTTGGCTGCAGAGGTCGAGCCCGTCGTCTACTATTACGTGCGCGGCCTCATCGTGATCGTCGCCTACGCGATGATTGCAACGGGACTCGTGACCGGACTCATCTTGCATTTGCCTCATGCGATATTGCTGGCGATCGCCGTCGGTCTGCTCGAGTCGATTCCTATGGTTGGGCCGGCGCTCGCATTGATTTTGCTCGGCTTCGTCGTGGCAGAACACGCGACGCCGGCGCTCCTGTTCGGGTTCGGCGTGTTCGCAGCTGCGTTGCGGCTGTCGATCGACAACTTGATCGGACCGATCGTCCTGGGCCGCTACGTCATGTTACCGCCGCCGGTCATTATCTTTTCATTTCTTGCCGGCGGCGTCTTATTTGGTTTCGTCGGCGTACTGCTCGCTATTCCGACTGCGGCTGCGATAAGAGTCGTATTGGCCGATCTGTATGGAGATCGGCGCACGCTTAACTTGCTGCGGCAGGGCGAGATGGCGCTTCGTCAAGAAGCGCCGGGGTAGTGGCGGCCACGATCCTCTCGCGCATCGTTGTGATGTTTGCGTCGACGTTTTACTTAACGTGCGTTGCACGAGCCGATGAGGCAAGTCCCAAGCCTCCCGAGATCGTGCAGCGCGTTATCGCTTCCTACGAAGCGAACGTTCACGGCGTGGTTGGAATGCAGCGCCATTTTTCGACGCTGATTGATGCCGGCATCGTGAAACATACGGAACGAAGCGACAGCGCGATCCTCTTCAAGGATGGGGCCTTCGCCCAGCTCCATTATTACGCCGTTATCGAAGACGGCAAGGAGTTTTCCGCCGCACAGCTGAGCGATCGCGACGAACAAGCCTCCGAAGGCTGGTCGTCCGGCAAAGTGTTTTTCAAAGAGCCCTACGACCGCAGGTTTGCGCCGGACTATTCGTTTGCAGTCGTCTCGCCGTGCACTGATTGCGAGAGCGGGACGGTGGCGGTCAAATTCGAGAGCGCAAAACACGACGATCAACATGGCGCAGGGACGATGTGGATCGCGCCGGCTGACGGGCGCGTCGTCAAAATCACGTATTCTCCGTATGTGTTGCCGTCGAAGTATGCGACGGCGGGGACGGTCACTGAGACGACCGGCTCGCCGCTTGCGAATCTCTGGTACGTCGTTCGCATCGATGAATCGTATCAAGGGCGCATAATGCTGCTGCACGGGACAGGAACGTTCACTGCGCTCTTCGACCACTTTGAGCGCTTCGGATCCGTCGCCGAGGGTACGGCCGCGGTCCGCGAAGGGACGATCGGTACGGCCAAAATATAGTGCGCTTTCTTTGCGCAGCCGTCGTCCTCATGATCGTCGCAATGGGCGTCGGACGATTCGCGTACACGCCGCTTTTGCCTCTGATGGAACACGGTGCAGGGCTTTCATATCAGATGGCCGGCTTGATCGCGTCGTCAAACCTTGCCGGCTATTTGGTCGGCGCGATTTTCGCCAGTGGTGCGCGCTTTCGCGCGCGCCGATTGCAAGCCGCATGGTGGGCAATCGCGGTTGTCATCGTGACGACGGCGCTCGTCGCCGTTACGCCACAGGCGGCGTGGACCGTGATTCGATTCATCACCGGCGTTGCGAGCGGCTTTGCGTTCGTTCTCGGCTCGAGCATTCTGCTGGATCGCGCCGCGCGCGAAGGACGACCCGATTGGATCGCAATCTTTTACGGTGGCGTCGGTGCCGGGATTGCGCTGACCGCTATCGCAGTTCCGCCGCTCGGCGCGTGGGGAGGCTGGCGTGCTGGTTGGCTCGGACTCGCCCTTATCTCTTTCGCGATATGTTGCGTGACGATGCCGTGGCTGACGGATTCGGCAAATGCGGAGATTGCCTCGGATGAACAAGAAGGCTCGAATCTCGATCCCCGCTTGTTCGCTTGGCTGTTTGCCGCGTATAGCGCTCAAGGCATGGGCTATGTCATCCCGGCGACGTTCATGGTGGCGATGATTGCGTCGTCCCCGTCTATCGCCGGATTTGCATCTGCGAGTTGGATCGTGGTCGGTCTCGTCGCGATCCCCTCGACGATCATTTGGAATCGGCTCGGTATCGCATTCGGGCGCGACGTCGCACTCGTGCTCGCGCTCCTCGTTATGGCAATCGGCGCGATCGCGCCGGTCGGCGCGCCGAACGCCTTCGGCGTCATTGTTGCGGCGGCGACGCTCGGCGGGACCTTTCTGGGGGTTGTAGCCCTCACGACGGGGCTTGCGCGGGCATTGCAGCCGCACCAGAGCCACATCGCGATCGGACGATTGACGGCCGGGTTCGGCGTCGGTCAAATACTCGGTCCGGCGGTTGCGGGTATCCTAATCGCCGATTCGGGAAGCTACACGACGGCACTCGTCGTAGCATCAAGCGTGCTCTTTTTGTCAGCCTTATTGATGGCGTGCGGTGCTATCTCAGCCCGGACGCGCCTCGCATGAGAACGGTGAGTGAGCTTGCGCGCGCACTCGTTGCGTTGCTCTACGCGCGTCTGCCTGTTGGAGATGAGCCGGAGAAGGTTCTCTCGCGAGTCGATCGGGCGGTCCGTGATTTAGAAAAAGCCGACCGAGACTATCAGAAGACGATCGAGCGCACCCTGCCGCGAACGCAAGCGCGCGAGATGCTGGCTACTATGGAGAAATTCCGGCGCGACGTCGTCGCGATTCGCAATCAAGCCCGCAACTCGGCGCCGTACGGTGACTTCGATCCGCTCGACACGTTCGTTCCGTCCTTTGGCGGTTCGCACGCGGAGGCGACGCGCGCAGCCAACGTCGGCGATCGTGCACGTCAAATGGTCGACGACGCACGCGCCCACGTGAACTCGCACGTCGTCGAGAAGATCGGTCCAAGCGAGCTGCAGCGTCTATTGGATGCCAAACGAAAACGGGGCGTCGACTTCGAGCGTATCATCGCCAAGGCGGTGCCGCGCGACGTCGGTGAGCCGATGATCGCGCAGCTCGCACAGGTCGCGGACGGCTGGTTCTAGGCTACGTCGGCTTCTTAGGACGCAGCGGCTCGTACGTAGCTTTGGATTCGTCCTGGACGTTGCTTGGGCGTTCGCCTTTTTCCAATTTCGCAAGCAGCTCGTCAAAAAGCTTCGCACCGAGCGGGACGAGCGTTTCGTAATAAAGCGTCGATGGCTTGGTTTCGGCGGGAATCGGGACCGAGCCCTGAATCGCGAGCGGGCCCGTGTCGATGCCTTCGTCAACCCAAAACCAGGTAGAGCCCGTCTCTTTGTCGCCCATCTTGAGAGTCCAGTACACGGCGTCGCCGCCACGGTGACGCGGCAGCAAGCTCGGGTGGAAACAGAGAACGCCGAGTCCGGCCTCTGCAATCTCGGGCGCTTTGAGGATGCGCGTAACGTTCGAGAGGACGATCAGGTCGTAGGGGCGCTCGTCAACGACCTGATGCCCGCGCTTCGCGCAGATCTCGAGTGTCGCATCGTAGATCGGGCCCGTGCCGAAGACTTTAATTCGCATTGGCCGGGTTGTACGCAGTCTGCATCACATTACCTGGCGACCGACGTCGCATTTTCAGATGCGTGGTACCAGGCAGTTATGACGTATTTTTTGCCGGTTTGGACCGGATCGGCGCGATGGAGATATTCCGGCGGGAAGACGATCACGGTGCCGGTGAGCGGAGAAACGCTGACGTTCAGCTCGCTGAAGGTCGTCTCGCCGCCCGCGAAACGATCGTTGAGATAGCAGACAACGGAAAGCACGCGGCGTAGTGCGCCGGGCGTCGGGCCATCGCGATGGTCGACATACTTTCCGCCCGGGGCGTAGCGCACGAGTTGTACTTCTTGCAAGGTCGATCCGGGTGCGAGCGTGTCGGCAAGCGGGCGCGTGATCTGCTCTAGCCGCTCACGGTAAGTCGCGCTTAGCGCATGGACTTCCTCAAAAAGTATCTCGGCGTTTCGAATGTCCCGATCGATCTCGAGCGAGGCGTTGATGACCGCCGGGAACCATTTAGGTGAGAGCATCGCCTGAGAAACGATCATCGCCGCCTCGGCCGGCGTGAACACGCGCAGCGCATAGATCCGCGGACCGATTTCGACGGAATCGGCGTTTGGAGATGCAGGTAGGCTTGCCGCAAGCTCGGTTTTGGTCATTGGCGCGGGGGAATGGTATCATGCTCGTACGTACGGGCGCGCATGTTTCACCATCGGAGGTAGTTCAATGAAGAAGACGGACAAGCTCGACCGCCCCGAATTTCTCCGCAAGGTTGCGGGCGTCCCCATGGCTGCGGCTATGATAAGCCTCATCGCGGAGCCCGCGGAAGCCGCCGACAACAAGAAGCAGTTCCACTATCAGGACACGCCGGGTCCCGGCGGCAAGAAGTGCGCCGGCTGCCGCTTTTTTAGAAAGCCGAAGGGATGCAGCATCGTAACGGGCACGATCAGTCCGGACGGCTGGTGCATCGCCTGGGCCAAGAGGTAGCGTTACGAACGCAATCCTAGGCCAGACCGTTTCCGGTCCACGGGCGTGGACGCGCGATACGGTACGCGCCGAAGATTATCTGGTCCGGTTACCGCGCAGACGATGTACGACGTTCGCCGTCGGCTCGACGGGCCGCCGATGTTCGCGGTGGTCGATCGTCTCCCGGCCGAAGCGGCGACGGGGGAAGAGCTTGCGCAACTCTATTGGCTGCTTGCAAACCTTGTCGCGCGCCCGGTCGCGCAAAAGCTCGACGGTTCGATGTTTTATCCTGTACTCGACAGTCGCGTTGACGTGCATTTCCAAATCGGTCTCCGGTGGTAAGAGCCGAGTCATCAGCGTCGAGAGCGTCCATAACGCGTTGCTGCAGCGGCAGCCTCAACACCTCGAGCGTTTATATCGCCTGTTTTGGTATGACCGCCACCGCGAACACGAAGACGACGAGATTCCGTATTTTTCGGCACCGGTCTTCGAATACGACGGCGAGCAATTGCACGCGCGCCTAGCGCTGAATGAAATTTACGGCGGATACCAACTGCGCGGAGAAGCGATGGACACCCAAACGGCGAGTGCGCTCGAGACCGTGCAAGACGTGTTCAATACGCCGGAGCTGCGCGTTGAGCTCGAATTCGAGCCGGGTCAGATCCAGTTCGTGAACAATCGCAGGACCGGGCACGCTCGCACCGAGTTCATCGATGGAGCGCGGCCGGATCAAAAACGTCACCTCGAGCGCTTATGGCTGCGCGACACCGGAGCGCGATCCTACCGCGGGTAGCATGGACGCTTTACTCGCCTGCCTGCTGGGTATAGGCAGCTTGATGAAAGACGAAGACAGCGTAGCCGAACAAATGAACCGCGGGCTATTCCTCGCTCCAAATTTAATCGACGGAAACTCAGACAGCCCGCTGCTCGAGCAGGCGAAAAGAAACGTCGAAGCTACTGCAGAGCGCGCCGCCGCCGGCGAAGCCGACGAAGTGAAGAACCCCGGGATAAAGAAGCGGCGATTGTTCGGTACCGGCTCAAGGGGTCGCGAGAAGACGTAGGCGCTTGCCGCGCCGGTCGCCGCAGAGTTTCCCGTTCCGGACGACCATTTCGCCGGCTTGCATCACCCACGCGATTCCCTTCGGCACTCGAACAGGATCGCGATAATCCAGATCGTCCGCGATAGTTGCCCCATCGAACGCAACGAGATCGGCCGTCTTCTCTGTGGCGACCAAACCAACGTCACCAATGCGGAAGATTTCCGCGGGAAGTGCCGTCATTTTATAAACGGCTTGTCGTAGCGTGAGCACATTGCGCTCGCGTACGTAGCGCGATAGAACGCGCGGAAATGTGCCGAATAGGCGCGGATGCGGCTTGCCCCCCGCACCTGGAGCGAGCCCATCGGAGCCAATGGCAGTGCGATCGTCTCGCATGACTCGCTCGACGTCCTCCTCGTCCATAAGAAAGATGATCATCGTCGGTGTCAGGCGTTCGCTAACGAGTACGTGAATGAGCGCATCGAATGCTGTCTTGCCCAGCGAGGCAGCAATTTCCGCGAGCGTCATGCCCTCGAATGCGCCGCTGGCCGTGGACGCGATCAGGACGTTATCGTATCCGGCGTCCAGCAATCGGTTATCAAACGCGTCGCCGACGTCCGAAAGCTGTGTCTGTAATCGAGCGAGACTCGCCGGATCGGTAAGACGCGCGAGCGTTGCGTCGCGTCCGCCGGCATGGTATTCAGGAGGGATTAGCGTCGAGAGATACGTGCTTGCCGCGATATACGGGTAGACGTCTTGATAGACGTCGACGCCACGCTTGCGCGCCGCATGGATGAGTTCGAGCGAAGTTGCGGTCTTGCCCCAGTTACTCTTCCCCGTTGCTTTATGATGCGAGATCATCACGCGCCTCGAAGATTCTTCGCCGATTCTCAGCGCTTCCGACACTGCATCGAGAAGTGTTGATCCTTCGCCGCGGATATGCGAGGCATAAATGGCCGCTTCCGGCATCCGGTTTGCGAGCTTGACCAGTTCGTCAGTCTCTGAATACGTACCGGGAGGATAGATCAACCCGGACGACATGCCGAAGGCGCCGGCTGTGAGCGCTTCCTCGAGCAAGTCTTCCATATGCGTTTGCTCCTGAGCCGTCGGCGTCCGATCGTCCATTCCCATCGCAGCGACGCGTAACGTCCCGTGGCCGACTAGCGGCACGTAGTTGGTAACGTATCCACGCTTGTCGGTTTCTTCGAGGAACTCAGCAAACGTCGAGCCGGCGAATTCGTGCCGCCACATCGATAGGCGCCCAAGATGCTCGGATCGATACCGCGGATTAACCGGAGCGAGACTAAAACCGCAGTTGCCGACGACTTCTGTTGTCACGCCTTGAAATAGCTTTGAGGTATCAGACTCCGGAAGGAACGGTACGTTGTCGGCGTGCGAGTGCGCGTCGATGAAGCCGGGAGCGACCGTGAGACCGTACCGTCGACGATAAAGATGTCGTCGAGACGAGCGGAGTTCCCCGACCCATCGAGCACTGAGGCTCCGCTCACAACACGCTTCGTCACGTGCGGCGGCTAGCTGCTGAAGCTGTAGACGGTCGTAGCGGTGAAGGTCTCGCCCGGCCGCAAGACGGTGCTCGGAAAATTCGCATGGTGCGGCGAGTCGGCGAAATGTTGCGTTTCGAGCGCGATCGCTCCGGGCTTTCCTGTGAACAGCTGCATTCCGGGCTGCGTCGTTTCGACTTCGATCGAGCGGCCGGAATTTGGATCTGATAAGGTCGCGGCGCGGCGCAACGAGCCGTCCCATGCGTCGAGTACGAAATTACAGTCGTACTTTTCCGTTCCCACGGGACGCTCGGTGCGAAAGTCGCGTGCGACATCGACCGGGGCAATCGTTCCGATCGGGATATTCTCAGCATTGGTCGGTGTGTACGCCGATGCCGGAATTCGGAGCCGATAGTTCTCGATTGGCGTTCCCGCAACGCCGCTCAGATTGAAGTAGACGTGATTGGTGAAGTTCACGACGGTCGGTTTATTGGTCGTCGCCATGTAGTCAATGCGCAGCGCGTTCGCATCCGACCACGAATATGTCACGCGGCATTCAAGTGCGCCCGGGAATCCCTGATCACCATCGGGGCTATGAATCACGAACGTGACACGCGCGCCTAATTGCTCTGCCACGTCCCAGGTACGTTTGGAGAATCCGTCCGGCCCGCCGTGGAGCGTGTTGCCGCCTTCGTTCGTTTCGAGCTTGTAGGTCGTGCCATCGAGCTCGAACGATCCGCTCGCTATTCGGTTCGCGTAACGCCCGATGATCTTCCCGGCGCTGCCGCCTGCGTCGACGACAATATTCGCGCGTGATCCGGCCCGATCGGGAACGATCACGCTGGTCATAGCACCGCCCACCGGTGTGAGCGATACGGTGTGTCCATGGGTGTTCTTTAGTGTCAGTTCATCCATCGATGAGGGGTTTCGTCAGGTTCTGGTTTCACCCCGCGCTCGACTAACGTATTGGGAGTTGGGAGTGGTGGTGGAGCAGGACCGGCACTCGGATTGGTCCACGACGAGCCATTCGCGTATGTAGCTGTGACTACGTCACAACTCGATGGTTGATCAATCGATTCAAAAAACTCCGATGCGGGAAACTCGGGAATTCTGCTGTTAATCCAATGCTGGACGAGAGCTCCCGTGGAGAAATTACCCGCGTCGACAAAATCGTGGCCTCCCGTTCCGACGTGGGCTCGAAAGACGATGGAACGCAGTGTGGCCTGTGCAAGATTTCGAAAACGGACCCACAGCTGACCGTGATCGTTGAGTGCGATCACGAGTTTGCAAGATAGCACCCCGACCGGATCGTTCCTCGAATTGGGAAATATAGCGGGCACCGTTTCGGATTTGTACGGCGCGACGGTCGGAAAGGCGGTAGATGGAATCGTCGCAGCAGGATCGCGCCAGATGGAGCCGTTCTCCCGTTGGGCCGCGACAAGACGGCACGCTCGTGGCTCATCAAGGCCGGCATAGTATTGTTCGAAAGTCCTATGATATGGCGGATCAATAAAGAGCCGTTGCGCAACGAGTTTACCCGGTTCGAAGTTTCCTCGAGCCGTGAAATCGAGATCAGCGGCGCCGAAATTCACGCGCCATGTGACTCCCGACAGTGGCACTGGTCCATCATTGACGAAGCCGATGTAAAGAACCGCCTTGTTCGGCACACTCGTTTTACCATGATATGTAATCTGCAATCTGCACGTTCCGACATGAACGGTCGGAGCCTGAACCTGCTCATCGTTAGCTAACGAGGCCGTAGCAGCTTGAGGGCTGATGCATAGTAACAGGATGAAAACGAGCCAACGGATGAATCCCATTGGCTCGTTTGTATCGCGAGTATCTGGACCGACTCTGAGAATGCGGGTGTGCGATCTAGTCCATAGGTAAGGCGTACATATTTAACTACATCCGCTCGTTGATCCGCACGTGTCGCATTTGAGGCACGTGCCGTTGCGGACCATCGTGAACTGACCGCACTCGTTGCAGGCGTCGCCACTGTAACCTTTGGCGACTGCAATCCGCGCAGCTTCGGTTCGTGACACCGTTGCCGTACCGACACGCGAGTGCCCGTTGCCATTTCCGTTGCTCTCACCGCCACCTGCGAGGGCTTGCGGGCGTACCGGTGGTGGTGTTTGCGGACGCAAAACTTCTTGACGCGGCTCCTGCCCGCCCATGTGGAGGTGCGAGCTGCGCGGGTGAAGCTTGTCCTCGATTGCGCGCGGCTTCGGGTCCATGTAGCGAACTTCGACCTCTTCCTCAGCGACATACTCGGCGGCATCACCCATCGCATCGACTTCCATCGACGGCTGAACTTGTGCCAAGTCGTAGCGTCCGAGATAGCTGACCGCGAGCTCGCGGAAGATGTAGTCGAGAATCGAGGTTGCCATCTTGATATTCTCGTGCCCAACGACCGGGCCGTTCGGTTCGAATCGCGTGAAGGTGAACGCTTCGACGTATTCTTCGAGTGGGACGCCGTGCTGTAAGCCAAGACTTACGGCGATCGCGAAGTTGTTCATCAAGCTGCGGAAGGCTGCGCCTTCCTTATGCATGTCGATGAATATCTCGCCGAGCGTTTGATCGGTGTACTCTCCGGTGCGCAGGTACACTTTATGGCCGCCGATGACGGCTTTCTGTGTATAGCCGCCACGCCGGTCGGGCATACGCCGGCGCTTCGCGATATAGCGGTAGACGACACGCTCCGCGATTTGGACCGGCGTTTCGTAGGCAGAACTCGGCTGAGTCTCGTCGATATCGCCGCCGAGATCGACGCTGCTCGCAAGCGGTTGGGAAAGCTTCGAGCCATCGCGGTACAACGCGACCGCCTTGCACATCCGCTCCCATGAATAACGATAGGTCTCTTTGATGTCGCCGATCGTCGCATTCTGCGGAAGGTTGATGGTCTTCGAGATAGCGCCGCTGATGAAGGGCTGGGATGCTGCAAGCATGTCGACGTGCGCGATCGGGCGGATGAAGCGCGCACCGTGTTTACCGCACGGCGTCGCACAATCGAAGACCGGCAGATGCTCGTCTTTGAGGAACGGCGCACCCTCAAGCGTCATTCGGCCGCAGATATGGTCGGAAGCTTCATCGATTTGCGCGGGCGTGAAGCCCAGCACGTCGACAAGAATCGAAGTGTTGATGTCCGCGAGCTGTTCGTCGGTCATACCGAGCTTCGATTTGCAGAACTCGTCGCCGAGCGTCCAGCGATTGAACGGGAAGGCGAGCTCGAATGATCCGAGCAGCGCCTTTTCGATCCGATCCAATGCTTCGTCATCGAAGCCTTTGGCTCGCAATGTCGCACGGTTGATGTGCGGCGCTCCTTCGAGTGTGTTCGTGCCTTTGGCGAACGTCTCGATGCCTGCGATCTGTTCGGGCGTGTAGCCGAGATGCTTCAATGCCGAGTCGACAGATTGGTTGACGATCTTGAAGTAGCCGCCGCCGGCAAGCTTCTTGAACTTAACGAGCGCGAAATCAGGCTCGATGCCGGTCGTGTCGCAATCCATCAAGAGTCCAATCGTGCCGGTCGGCGCGATAACCGTGACTTGAGCGTTGCGATAACCCGCGATCTCGCCGATTGCAAGGGCGTGATCCCACGCATGGCGTGCGGCTGCCCACGTCTCTTGTGTGAACAGGGTCGGCGCGTGCGTGATCGGTGGAATGGTCAGCCCTTCATACTCGCTGCGCGGCGCCTGATACGCAGCGCGACGATGGTTGCGCATGACGCGTCCCATCGAATCGGCATTCTTAGGGTAGCGCGCGAACGGACCGTACTCGCGCGCCATCTCGGCCGAGGCTTTGTAGGCGGCGCCGGTCATCAAGGCCGTGATCGCACTGCACCAGCCGAAGCCTTCCTCTGAATCGTACGGCAGCCCCATGCGCATGAGCAGCGTCCCAAGATTCGCATAGCCCAGGCCCAGCGTCCGGAAGTCGTATGATTTCTGTGCGATCTCGCGCGAGGGGAATTGCGCCATCAGGACGCTGACCTCGAGCGTGAACGTCCACATCCGGCACGCATCGCCGAAGCGTTTCGGGTCGAAGCGCCCGGTATCGTCCGTGAACTTGACGAGGTTGAGGCTCGCGAGATTGCACGCCGTGTCGTCGAGGAACATGTATTCCGAGCAGTTGTGCACGACGATGCCGTTGGCCACGAAGTGAGCCGTATCAAATTCGGTGAGATCGAAGACCAGCTCAACGCCGAGCGCTTTGATCTGCGAAACTTCGTCGGTGAGGACTTCACGCGAACGCTCGAACGGCTCGCCGCCCTCGATCGTGCGCGCAAAACGCGAACGTGAGTGTGCGGCAATGCGAATGACGCCACGATCGCGATAGATCTTGCCTTTGACGCCGAAGTTAAGAAGAAGAAGCTGGACCTGCCACAGCAGCTCCATCGAGCCCGACGAAAACTCGCCGCACTCATCGAAAAGCGCCCGTAGCAGCATCGCTATCGAGGTACGATCGAGTTCGTAGATCGATGGTGCGAATTGCAAGTGTCCGTCTTGCTGGATGAACTCATCGACCGCTTCGGCGCCGGCGAGGCCGTTGCCGACCGCGACGAGCGACTGTGAACCGACACGGGCTGCGAGCGCAAGCAGCGTCGATTCGTCGAGCGGGCGCGTTCCGAAACCGGACCCGCGCAAGACGACGCGTTCGCCGATGATGACGTCCGCAAGCGCGACGTCGCCGCGCTCTTCGGTGAGAATCTTATGATCGGCAGTCAGTCGCAGCTCGTAACCGGCGCGCGTGCGCAAACGGTAGACGCGCTTCGCGCCGGTCGGAAATATCCTTGAGACGAAATGCGGTTTGCCGTCCGAACCAATGACGAAGGCCGAGCGTCCGACCATCGAGTCGATGCGCGCCAAACCATCGGCGGTGGCAACGAGCGTGTCGCCGGTTACGCACGGATTGCTGGCGTTGATGCGGCCGTCTTCGGGGCACGTATGCCACTCGTTGATCGTCGTATCGAATTGCAAGCCCGGATCGGCGCATTGCCAAGCAGCAACCGCGATGTCTTCCCACAGCTCCGAAGCAGGGATTGATTTCGAGACTCTGCCGTCGGTTCTCCAGCGCAGATCCCACTGTCTGCCGGCGTCGAGTGCCGCGAAGAAATCGTTCGACATGCGAACGGTATTGTTCGAATTTTGTCCCGAGACGGTCGCGTATGCAGCCGAGTCCCAATTGGTATCGTACGTCTCGATCTCGAGCGCCTTGTAACCTTGGCGAGCAAAATCAAGCGCGTACTGGACATTGGCTTGAGGGATCCCGTTCGAGAGCGCGGTTCGCATCGCAGAGCGGAGCTGCGGGTTGAGCGTCGGATCCAAACGTGCACTCTCGGGAAGTGTCTCGTCTTGTGCCGCGCGCATGATCGCATTGAGACTGCGCTCGCAAACGATCGAGCCTGCAACGAGGTCGGAGACCTTTTGTTCTTCTTTGACTTTCCAGTTGATGAAGTTTTCTATATCAGGATGATCGATGTCGAGGATCACCATCTTGGCTGCGCGGCGCGTGGTGCCACCGCTTTTGATTGCGCCCGCAGCGCGATCGCCGACGCGCAAGAACGACATCAATCCGGACGACGTGCCGCCGCCGGAAAGACGCTCTCCCTCGCCGCGTAAATTGCTGAAATTCGATCCGGTCCCCGAGCCGAACTTGAAAATGCGCGCTTCACGAACCCAAAGGTCCATGATCCCGCCTTCATTTACGAGATCGTCGTTGACGCTTTGGATGAAGCAGTTGTGGACGATGACGTTGTTCGTCAGGAAATTGTGACTTTCGGTCTCGATATCATAGACGTCTTGATCGCTGACGTACTCGATTGACTGGATGACTTCGTCGCGCAGGCCGGCAACACGCCGGCCGGGCAGCGTCAAGGCATTGCTCAGCTTCGTCCTCTTGTCGGTAGATACAAAACCAATTAGCGATGAAAACTTTTCCTTGGCGTCTTTCCAAGCAATGACGACATGATGGTAAGGCTGGCGATCTTCTCTGGAGTCGTTCCCAACGGAAATTCGGTTATAAATTCCCAAATGAGAAAGAATCCGCGAGACGCCGTCAGCTAGTTTTGGCGATATCGTTCCAAAGACAATATCACTAGAGGCACGATCCTCTCTAATCCTTACACAGCCGTCAGCTTGAAAGAGGGCACGAAGATACGCTGATATGACAGTCCGCCCGCCGCTCAAAACAACCGGCGGCACTTGCATCTCGAGGCCACGATCTAGCAACTGGTAACGCTCGACGAATGGCCTTAATTGCTCGCCATAGTACCGTTTACGGCGTACCGATAGGCTTTGATCTATACTCTTTACCGAGCGCTCGTGTGAATGTACGCCTGCAAATACTTCTTGGAAGAGTGCATGAACGTATCCGCGTTCGTCCTCATTGACCGTTATCGCCTCAATTGTGAGGCTGCGGTTAGTTCCAGCTGCATACTGGCCGACGAACCCGTCTGCCTGAAGCCAACCCGCAAGCGCTGCTTCGCTCTCCAGTTTGCTATTTTCGGAAGCGTCAATCGCCGTGTCCGTGCGCTGAATCAAGCGCATGCCTGTCTTCAGCTCGGAAACAAGACGCCAGCGCTTCTGTCCTTTATCACCTTCCGCAGCGAGAACGATGTGGTCCGAAGTTGCATCGATCGCGTTTCCGTTTGCAAGGCGAATTCGATAGACAGATTTAACGCCATTATATTGGACTGCTAGGACGCGGGTTGTACCTTTTGCATCATAAACTGGTAGCCCGATAAGATTCTTGGTGACAATATCACCGATTGCGATCGGGCCGTCGGGCGTGCTGACTGCAGCATAGTATGGCAGGCACGCGTGCGGTGCGGGATGTTCGTATGCGTTGATCGACCGCGTCAGCTGCGCTGACTTGGGATCGACGAAATAGTGACCTTGTGAAGGGCCTTCGATTCCGTACGCCCAGTGCAAGCCCGTGTTGAACCACTGCGGCGAGTTCGGCGCGCCGACTTGACGCGCGAGCATCGCGCACATCTCGTCGTAATAGGCGCGTGCATCGCCCTCGGAATCGAAGTAGCCGTATTTATAGGCCCAATACGTCCAGGTGCCGGCCAGCCGGTTGAAAACTTGGCGCGCATCGTTTTCGTGCGTAAAGTGTTCTTCACGAGGTACGTCGGCTAGCGCGACCTCGTCCGGTACGGAGCGCCACAGCCACTCGGGAATGCCGTCCTCCGGGAGCGTGCGGAGGCGCGCCGGAACACCCGCCTTGCGGAAGTACTTCTGCGCGAGCACGTCGACCGCGACCTGACTCCAGTCGGCCGGGACCATACAGTTCTTAGCTTCGAAAATAAGCGAACCGTCGGGATTGGTGATCCTGGACGTCCGCGCCACGAACGTGAGGCCCGCATAGGGCTCACCAGGACGTGAATACGCGCGCTCAAACTTCATGCCTCGGCGCCTCCAACAAGAACTTTATTGAGCGGTAGCGATCGAACACCTGTTCGATGTCCCAGCACGGGATACGAAGCAAGCGTCGACGCTCGGTGACGAACAGCATACCGCTTCCAAACTTCAAACACAAGATATAGGGGTCAAGATGCTTCATTCTCCACTACATCTAGGTTCCGAGTACCTTGGGCAGAGGCTGTGCGTAACCCGAAATATTCGTGGATGACTGGGCCTGCGGCGGTGGATGCCCGGCGAACAAGGCGAGCGCCCTGTGGAGAGAGGCGGGGATAGCGGGGATGGATGCTCCCTGACGCTTATGCCCGCGGGCTCGCAGAAATTTCACTCGACGGGCTGGCCGAAATGGGCGTGCGCGGTATCATCGTGGACCTCGATAACACGCTTGTCGCGTACCGCGCCGCATCCGTCGAGCCGGCGATCGCGAACTGGGTGCGCTCCGCCCTAGCCCGCGGATTTCGCGTCGTGCTCGTCTCCAACAATTGGAGCGAACGGGTCGCAACCTTTGGATCGCAAATCGGCGTACCGTCAGTACCCAGCGCAATGAAGCCCTTACCGCTGGCGTTCTTGCGCGCGCTCCGCGCGCTGGGAACGCCGCGGGCTGCGACCGTAGTAGTCGGCGATCAGCTTTTTACCGACATTTTAGGAGCGAAAATACTCGGAATGCGCGCGATTCTCACGGACCCGATCTCGGAGCATGGATTTATCACGACGCGTGCGATGCGCGTCGTCGAACGCACGCTATTACGCTGGGCGCGCCGATAGTGGCCGCCACAAACAAGGTTGATGCGGTCGTTTTCGATCTGTTCGGGACGCTACTCGACATCGCGTCGTTGCGTACGCTGGTCGGCACCGCCTTAGGGAAGAAGAACGCAGATGCGTTCGTCCAGCGCTGGCGCGACAAGCAAATCGCGTACTCGTTCGCGGCCACGCTGATGGACCGGTACGATGACTTCGATGCGTTGACCGCGCGTTCGCTGGATTATGTTCTGGCCGCACTCGAGATCGACGCCGATGCCGAGATGCGCACGAGGCTGTGCGACGGATGGCTGGAGCTGCGTCCCTATCCGGATGCGACGCTTGCCCTCGAGGCATTTCGTTCGCAAGGCATGCGCACGGCGGTGTTGACCAATGGAACGCTCGCAACGGCAAAGCGCGCGCTCGCAACCACCGGCCTTGACTCGCTGCTGAACGACGTCTGGAGCGTCGACGAAGTTCGCAAATTCAAGCCGGCGCCGCAAGTGTATGCGCTGGCCAGCATGCGGTTCGGAAAACAACCGTCGCAGATCGGCTTCGTTTCTTCCAACGGTTGGGACGCGACAGGGGCTGCAGCGTTTGGGTTTCAGGTCGCGTGGTGCAATCGCGGCGGACTCCCAACAGAAACGATGCCTCCCGCGCCGGCGCATATCGTGACGTCACTGCAGGAGGTCGTCGCGATTTTTGGCGATTGAACGCCTGACGTAATTCATGGAGAGGTGGCAGAGTGGTCGAATGCACTCGCTTGGAAAGCGAGCAGACCCGAAAGGGTCTCGGGAGTTCGAATCTCCCCCTCTCCGCCAGTCGTACAGTTCCTAGCGACGAAAGAGGGCGCTGAAGTACGCGACCTTCGCGCACTCTTCGGCGAGATCGGTTTGCACATACGCGTCTTCCATCTCGCCGGAAACCGCTACCAGTCCGTGACGCGCGAGCAGCGCGAGCGGGGTTCCGTCGACAAGCGCCTCGCGCGTCGCGTCCGCGAGTGCTTGCGTTCCATTCGGGTGAAACGCAACGATCTTCATGGGCCGCAATGACTCCGTTGACGCAACCGTCTCGCGCGGAAAGAGCTTATCTTCGCTCGACCAGACGACGCAAAACGTCGGATGCGTGTGCACGACGACTTCAATTTCATTGCGTGCGGCATACGCTGCGACGTGTAAACGCCACTCGCTGGACGGAATGCCGTCCTTACGCGGCTTCCCATCCATGTCGATGCGTACGACATCGGATTTGCGCAGAAACCCGAGCGCTTTGCGCGTCGGCGTGATCAGAATGTCGCCGTCGTCGAGCCGTGCACTGATGTTGCCGCTCGAACCCGTAACGAGTCCGCGCTCCCAGAGCGCGTGGGCGCAGCCCACGATCTCTTCGCGCGCGTCGCGCGCTTTCAAATAGCGGCCGGATGCCAGATCGTTTTTGTTTCGACGAAGGCTGCGACGCGATCGAGATCCTCGAAGCGCGCGTCAGTCCAGGCGTCCTCGACGGCGCTCTCGAGGTAGACACGCTTGAGATTCTCGGCTGACATGCGGGTGACGTCGGCGCTCATTTCCGCGTCGGCGCAATACACCGCGACCGCGTTGACGTCCATGTGGCGCGCAAGATGCGGAATCAGATCGGCACGTTTTCCGGTGAGGATATTGAGCGCTCCGGCGTGCATGTCGCTGGTCGCGACGCACTCCGCAAAAACAATCGCCGTGCGCGGATCGGTTTCGGATGCAATCGCAACGACGCTGTTGCCGCTGACGAGCGGAGGTATAACAGTGCTGACGAGGCCGAGTAAACTCGGACGATCGGGAGCAACGACGCCGACGATCCCCATCGGCTCGGGCGTGGAGAAATTGAAGTGTGGACCGGACACGGGATTGCGCGCAGAGAGAACGGCCGCGTATTTGTCGCACCAGCCCGCATACCACAAGACGCGGTCGATCGCGAAACCGACTTCGTTGCGCGCGTCTGCGCGACCCAGGCCCTCATCGGCCAAACGATCCGCGAGCTCGGCCCGCCGGCCTTCCATCATTTCCGTCAAGCGATAGAGGATCTGGCCGCGAAGCGCGGGCGTCGTCCCGTACCATGCTGCTTGTCCGCTGCGCGCAGCCACAATCGCGTCCCGAAGATCTTTGCGTGATGCGCGCGCAACGTTAGCGTCGCCGAATGCATCGCTGCGCCCGGATTCGCTGCGCGTGAACTGCCCGCCGACGTACAGCTTGTACATCTTGCGGACCGCTAAGCGATTATCGGCGTCCTTTTTCGCCATACGGCGACTTTTGCGCCGGCTTGCGTTGGCACCCGCTTTTGCGGGTAACACGGCCCTATGATGCTTAAGCGTTCATCTCATAAGAATGGTCATAAGAAAAGCCAGCCGTTCCTCTCCGACGTCAGGGAGTTGCGGCGCCGTGCGCAAGCGGCGATGGAGAAGGGTGCCGTCACGTCAAGCTACGGACTCGACCCAAGCGAGGCTGTCAAGGTCTTGCAAACCGCGCTTGCGACGGAGGTCGTCTGCGTCTTGCGCTACACCGCCAACGCCGCGGCCGCGATGGGCATCAACTCCTCAGAAGTCAAGGCAGAGTTCGAAGAGCACGCCAACGACGAGCTCGTGCATTTGCGAAAGATTGCGGAACGCATCAACGAGCTCGGCGGAACGCCTAACCTCAATCCTGAGGGTCTGTTGACCCGTTCGCACAGCCAATACAGTGACGGGCCGGAGCTGGTTGACATGATCAAGGAGAATTTGATCGCCGAACGGGTGGCTGTCGAGTCGTACACGGAGATGGTCCGTTTCTTCGGCGACAAGGACCCGACGACGCGCATCATGCTCGAGGCGATACTGGCTCAGGAAGAAGAACACGCAAGCGATATGCATGACCTTCTCGTGGCCCGTGAAGGGCGCCCGATGCTGCGGCGCTAGGGGTCGTCAGACACCTTCTCAGCTTCGAATATTAAGGTCGGGGTGAGATGGTGAGCACAGGCCAGCCTGGGATGGTAGGGAAGCGAGGCTGCCCCTAGAAGGACGCCGCCCTCATGCCCGATACCGCCGTTCGCTCCGGCGGTTTATTACGCGAGAGAATGATCATCCGGCGCACGGCCGAGATGCTCGTCTCCGCGTTGCCGCCGGACGTGCTCTTTTCGCGTGTTTGTGATCTACTCGCGTCGCAGTTTAGCGCGCACTTTGTTGCTATTGTCGCGAGCGAACGCAACAAGCTGCACGTGCGCTGGTCGTTTGTTGCGGGCGACGAAGATCCAAGTAAAGCCATCGAAGAGATCGACGTTGACGATCTCGATTCGCAGGCCGCGACGATCCGGTCGATTGCGGATGAACGCGTTGTCCTCTTCATTCCGCTGCGCTACGGACCCGACTGCTTCGGGTTCCTGACGCTGGCCGGCGGTGCGAAACGCTTTACGCCCGAGCACGTAACGCTGCTCGAGACCTGCGCGCGCTATATGGCGGTCGCGATCTACAACGTCACGCTTTCGCAAGAGAAAGAGCGGCTCGAAGCCCTTGCGACACGCGATGCCCTCACGGGCGCCTACAATCGTCGCGCGTTCGATGAACGATTGGTCGATGAATGGCGACGGGCGGTTCGTTCTCACGAGCCGCTTTCGCTTGTGATGGTCGATGTCGACTATTTCAAAGTTTACAACGACTCGTACGGGCACGTGGCGGGCGACCACTGCCTCCAACAGGTCGTACAGGCGCTGATAAGCTGCGTGTCGCGCAGCGGTGACATGGTGGCGCGCTACGGTGGTGAGGAGTTCGTCGCACTGCTTCCCAACACGCCCGAGCAGGGCGGGATCGAAGTCGCCGAGCGGATGTGTAAGAAGGTCGAAGAGCTGCGAATCGTACATCGCGGTTCCGAGCTGGATCACGTCAGCATCAGCGCCGGCGTCGCGACGCTGTTCGCGAACACTGACGACATTCCACAAACGCTGGTCACGACGTCTGACGCCGCTCTCTATCGAGCCAAGGAGAACGGACGCAATCGCGCCGCGTCGAGCACATACATCGGAGAGACGCGCCCCGCACGTCGACGCTTTGAAGGCCGCAGCAACTTGCCGGGACAGCCGACGTCCTTCGTCGGACGCGAAGGCGAGCTCGCGATGATTTCGCGTGCGCTTCCGACGTCGGGAGTCATCTCGATTCTCGGTCCCGGAGGCGTCGGGAAGACACGGCTCGCGATCGCGGCTGCTCAGGCAGCATTACCCACGTTCCCGGGTGGCGCGTGGTTGATCGAAGCCGGCGCGGAGAACAACGGCGACCGTTTGCCCGCAATAGTTGCGCATGCGATGGGGCTTCCCGGTGCGGATCCGCTCGAGGAGTTACTCGCCTCGCTCACGGCATCGCCGGCGCTCATTATTCTCGATTCCTGCGAGCATCTGCTGGGCGCGGCCAAGTCGCTCGTCGCCAATGTGACGCGCCGCTGTCATGATGCGCGTATCGTTACGACCTCGCGTCAACCACTCGAGATCTCGGGTGAAGTCGGCATTCGGCTCGAACCGTTCCCGCTCGCCGACGCCGCGAAGCTTTTCATAGCTCGAGCGCGCGATGTGCGTCCGCAATTCGCACCAGGTCCAGAAGAAGACGCAATTGTTCGCGAGGTCGTTGGGCGCGTGGATTGTCTGCCGCTGGGCATCGAGCTCGCGGCGATGCGCCTGCGTAACATGAGCCTGCACCAGCTCGCGGAGCACGGCTCGCCGCTTGCGCAGCCGACCGATCTGCACGATAGAATCGCGTGGAGCTTCGACATGCTGAGCGAGCCGGAGCGCCGCTTCCTCGCGCGTCTCTCGATTCTTCGCGGCCCCTTTGATGAGGAAGCTGCTCGCGCGATTGCCGGCGGCGAGGCTTTCGATGGCCCAACGAGCTTCGAGATTCTCACTCAGCTGGTTGAGAAATCGCTGGTACAAGTCGACCTCGAGAGCGGACGATACCGGTTGCTCGCGACCATCGCCGACTATGTCAGCGTCCGGCTGGCGGAATTCGATGAGCCAACTGCGCTGCGCGCGGCGGCGACGCGGCACTATGCCGGCGTCGTCAGTGCCTTGCGTAGCGAGCTGCAAGCCGGCGCGTCGCCGGAGATATTCAACCGCTATGCCGCGGTCTGCGAGAACGTTGACGCCATCCTTGAGGGCGCGCTCAACGGTGAAGACGTCGAGAGTGGCGCCGCGCTCGCGGCCGGCATGGCGCTCTTCTGGATCGAGGCTGGACGCAACAGTACGGCCTCGCGCTTTTTGGATTTGGCGATCAGCCAAGGCGACCGGCTCTCGCGACGGCGTTTACTCGACGTCCTCGAAGCCGCGATCGAAATTCAGGCTGCGGGATCCGATGCCGAGCGGCTCGAGCATCTCGCCGAGCGCTTCCGCGCCGAAACTGGAACGAGCAATGACGGTGCGGAGACCGCGCGCGTCATGCTCGCGCTTGCACTTGCGCGTCAGGCCCGAGCGCGTTTCGACGAAGCTGGGTCGCTCTATCACCACGCAAGCAACGCCTTCCGGATCGCGGGCGAAGCGCGTTCGCTCTCACGTGCGCTCCTCGGCTGGTCGGGAATCGTTGCGGAGCAAGACAGCGATGTCTCGCGTGCGATCGCGCTCCTGACTGAAGCGCTCGATGCATCCCGCGCGAGTGGTTCGGCCTCAATCATGCTCGAGGTTGTTAGCGAGCTCGTCGAGGTCAATCTCCAGCGCAACGACGAGACCCATGCGATCGAAGTCGTTCACGACACTGCCGCACAGTGCCACGAGTTCAACGACGACGCATCCATTGCGTTCACGACGTTGCTGCTTGCACGCATCGAGCTTCGCTCGGATTCGATCGTCGGACGGATGCACGCGCGCGATGCACTCGAGGCCCTGCGCGAGTTCGCGCACCCGGGTCGCCTCGCTGCTTGCTTCGAGCTCTTCGTCCGCATGGCGGTCGACGCTCAGCAGGACGAGACCGCGGCGCGACTCTTGGCGTTCGCACAAAGTCTGCGGCGCACGCACGGCATTGCCGGGAGTCTACGTGAGCGCCGCGAGATTGCACGCCTCTCAGAAATTCTCGAACGGCGCATGGACCGCACGGCGCGTGAGCGAGCCTCGCGTGAGGGTCGTGCGATGGCGCTCGAAGGCGCCGCGCATCGCGCGCTTACGGAAGGCAAGAACGCCTCCGCGGAGAGCACCGAAGCACTGATCCTCGCCTAGGGAGAGTCAACCTCGGGGCGAAGAGGCGCGAGTTCGCTTATCGGAGGTTACTTTTCGCGTGGCAAAGATCAAGGTCAAAACTACTCTCGTCGAGCTCGACGGGGACGAGATGACGCGCATCATCTGGGAGATGATCCGCGAGCGCTTGATCAAGCCGTATCTCGACGTCAACCTCGAGTACTACGACCTCGGGGTCGAGTACCGCGATAAGACCGACGACAAGGTCACGCTCGATGCGGCGCGCGCCATAAAGAAGTACGGTGTCGGCGTAAAATGCGCGACGATCACCCCCGACGAGGCACGCGTCAAGGAATTCGGCCTCAAACAAATGTGGCGTTCACCGAACGGAACGATCCGTAACGAACTCGGCGGCACGATCTTCCGCGAGCCGATCATTTGCCGCAACATTCCGAAGCTCGTCCCGAACTGGACGGAGCCGATCATCATCGGCCGTCACGGCTACGGCGATCAGTACCGTGCGACGGAGATGTTGATCCCGGGTGCCGGAAAATTGACGATGCGCTTCGAGCCGAAAGACGGCAGTCAAACAATCGAACGCGAAGTGTTTGTTTTCAACGAACCCGGCGTCGCGCTCTCGATGTACAACCTGGATGAGTCGATTCGCGGATTTGCACGCGCCTGTCTCAACTACGGCTTAGCCCGCAAATATCCGGTCTATCTCTCCACCAAGAATACGATTCTCAAAACGTATGACGGCCGCTTCAAAAATCTCTTCGAAGAGATTTTCAACACCGAATTCAAAGGCAAGTTCGACGCCGCGGGTCTGACGTACGAGCACCGGCTCATTGATGACATGGTCGCCTCGGTGTTGAAGTGGCACGGCAAGATTGTCTGGGCATGCAAGAACTACGACGGCGACGTGCAGTCCGATACGGTCGCGCAAGGTTACGGTTCGCTCGGGCTGATGACTTCGGTTCTGATGACGCCCGACGGCAAAACCGTTGAGGCCGAGGCCGCGCACGGCACGGTCACGCGGCATTATCGCTTACATCAAGCGGGCAAGGAAACGTCGACCAATCCCATCGCGTCGATCTATGCCTGGACGCAAGGCTTGACGTACCGCGGCAAGATGGACGAGACGCCCGACGTGATCCGATTTGCCGAGACTCTCGAACGTGTGTGCGTCGACTTGGTTGAGACCGGAAAGATGACCAAGGACCTCGCGATTCTCATTGGTCCGGACCAGCCTTTCCTCAATACGCAGCAGTTTCTTAACGAAATTGACACGGAATTACAGCGGAGGATGGCGCTCGTTGGGTCCGCTTGAGCCCGAACTGTGGTAAAATGTCTGCCTGATGGCTACTCGCCGGGGCCCTGAACTGCAGGGCGTGTACCGAGACGAAGTCGAGCGCGTCATTCATGAGGACGCGTTCGAATGCGCGTTTCGCGCCGGGATGTATAAATTCGGCCGCCTATCGAACCGCCGGATCCTCGAGTTGCTGCATGTCACGGCCCGGAGCGCCGAGATCGAGCTCGATGCCGACGATACCGACCTCCTCGACCGCTGGTTCCGAGCTTACTCGGCGTATTTTCACGAACTGAAGAGCCGTCAGCATCTGACACTTCGCCGCGCCGGCTAAACGCGCGCGAGCGCGTCGCCGTGCAGCGCGCGCGCTAATATCTCCGCACTTTCGACGAGACGTGGTCCGGGGCGACTGACGTACGCATTCCCGTCGACTGCGAAGACGCGTCTTTCGCGAACGGCGCGCAATGCACGCCACGCGGGATACACGTCGAGCTCACGGATCGCATCTCTCGCGGCCGGAAGATCGTAACCGCACGGCGCGACGAAGACAACGTCCGGGTCGGTTTCCGCAATCGCGTCCCACTCGAGCTTTTGCGAGTTGCCTCCCGCATTTGCCAGTACGGGTTTTCCGCCCGCAAGCTCGATGATGTCGGGAATCCAATGTCCGGCATTCATCGGCGGATCGGGCCACTCCAGCAGCAACGTGCGCGGATGGTACAGCACGCTCGTCGTCGTGCGCAGCGCTGCGACGCGCGATCGTAAATTCGCAAGCACTGCGGGCGCACGTTCCGCGACGCCACAGATGTCTGCGACCGTCTCGATCGTTCCGAAGACATCTTCGAGACTCGCGGGCTCGAGAGAGATCACGCGCGGATCGCTGCGCAAGCGTTTTGCAGCGCCCGCCACGATGTCATATGAGACGGCGCAAACCGCGCACAACTCTTGCGTGATGATCAAGTCGGGCTCGAGCCGTTCGAGCAGCTCGCTGTCGAGCGCGTACAGACTCGAGCCTGCATGAACGTTGGCGCGCACGTGCCGATCGATTGAGCCCGAACGCCCAGGGCCCGTCTGGAGTGATTCGGGCAGCGTCGTTCGCGTCAGCTTCGGCTTTGCGAGCGCCTCCGGTGGGAAATCGCACTCGTGCGTTACGCCGACGACCTGTTCGCCGAGACCCAGGCCGAAGCAGATCTCCGTCGCGCTCGGGAGCAGGCTAACGATGCGCACGGAGTGCTAGTCGTTTACCGTCCGGAATTTTGCGTACAGATACGGATAATCGCCGTAGTACCAATTCCGGAAGCTGCGGCGAATGTGTGCGATCGTCGTCACCGGCGAAGCGCCCTTGACGACGTAGTGTTTGCCGTCGAAGAAGTCGGCCGAGTACTGCGGGTAGGACGGGTGCGGCTCGAAGCCTTCAAACGGCGTGAACGGCGTCGAGGTGTGTTCCCACCCATTGCCGATCAACTCGGCGACACCGAACGCGCTCGTCCCCGCGGGATATGAACCAGCCGGCGCGACGTCCCAACTTTGAAAATCGAAATTGCCGTGCGCGCGCGTCGGAGCTGCCTCGCCCCACGGATACGATTGCTCCTCGGCCTGTGGCGTTCCGAAAGCAGCGCGATGAAATTCCGGCTCGCTCATGACACGGCGGCCTGCCCAGGACGCGTATTGGCGAGCCTGTTCGCTGCTCACCCAGACCGGCGCCGCCTCGAGCATCGGTAGAACGGCCCACGCGGTGAGAAGTTTGAAGCCGCCGCCGGCCTCGACCCAGAACGAGGGCACCGGCCCACCATCCCGCACGAACGCCATCCACCCACGATTCGTAACGGGATAGACGTCGCACTCAAACCGAGGTACCTCGACACGATGTTCTTCGAACTCGTTGTCCCACCCGAATGCGACCTCACTCCGCCGGGCGCCAAGCGTCGCAACGCCGGCTGGGATTTCAACACGGCGCGCAGGAGGATGCTCGGCGTCACGCGGTTGCGCATAATTGTCGGGACGGACCTTATCCTCGAGCGGCATGCGATGCAAGATGTATGAAAACGTTTCGTGATGCATCGGCTCGTGTTCGAGAATCGTCCACACCGTATGTGCGCGTTCCTTGCGCAGATCGCCCTTGACGTCCATCGGTTCGTTGCACAGGATATCTTCGACGGCAGCATCGCACTTCGCGCCGAACTCCCACACCTGCACACGCGACGGCCAGGCTGCGCGCGATGCTGCTGCAGCGGCCGCGGCGTCGCTCGGATCGATTCCGCGCTCGAACAGTGTTTGCAGTGCAAGATCGATCGGCGGCCGTCCGAACGTCTCGTAGGCGAGTTTATTGAACGAAAACCCCGGCAGATGCCCTTCGTAAAAGAGGGGCGGGTGACGCAACGGGATGGGACGTGATAGATACGCGTGCGGCTGGACTCGATCGAACAGGTAACGCGACCATAAGCGGTTGCGGCGGTACCAGTCGATAAATCCGCCCTGATCGAGGCGCGGCTGCGCAAGCGTCGTAGTCACGATGGCTGCTTACCCGTTTTTCGCGGGGACCACTTGGGTTTCTGCGAGTGCTGCAACAATGAACGGCTCGATCTCTTCTGGAGGGACTGGTCGGGAGTAGTAGTAACCCTGGACCCGGTCGCACGAGTTTCGACCGAGAAAATCCAGCTGATCCTTGGTCTCCGTCCCCTCGGCGCAGACGTCGAGATTGAGGTTGTGCGCCATTGCAATGACGGTCTTGACGAGCGTTGCATCGTCATTTTTCGTAATGACGTCAGCCACGAACGACTTGTCGATCTTGAGCGTGTCGATCGGAAAGCGCTTGAGATATCCGAGCGATGAATAGCCCGTACCGAAATCATCGACGGAGAAGCGGATCCCGACGTCGCGTAGCCGCTTCATGATCTCGGTCGAACGTTCGGCGTCGCCCATCGCTACGGATTCCGTGATTTCGAATTCAAGCGTCTCCGGATCCAGGCGGGTCGCGTCCAGCACGGTCTTTGCGCGTTTGAGCAAGTCCGTCTCGTGGAACTGGCGCGCGGAAAGGTTGACGGATATGCGCAGTTTCGGAAGGCCACGCGCCTGCCACGCGACCACTTGCCGGCACGCCGTTTCCATCACGAGCTCGCCGATTAAGACGATGACCGAGCTGGACTCTGCATTCGGAATGAAGAGGTCGGGACGAATCAAGCCGAGCTTGGGATGACGCCAGCGGACCAGCGCTTCGAGGCCAAAGAGACGGCCGGTGGCAAGCTCGTACTGCGGCTGGTAGTAGACAAGGAACTCGCCGCGCGAAAGCGCCTTACGCAAGGCTTTCTCTTGCTGCAGGCGCGTCGTCATCGCCGCATTGAGAACCGGCGTGTAAAACTGAACGAAGTTGCGGCCTTTTTCTTTGGCGCGATACATCGCGACGTCGGCGTGCTTGAGCAACGTCTCGCCGTCGCCGCCGTCATCGGGATAGATCGAGACGCCGAGACTTGCCGTAGCATACTGCTCGTAGCCGCCGATGATGATCGGCGTGTCGATCGCGGTGCGAATCGACTCGGTGAAGACCTCCATGTTGGCCAGCTCGCGTTCGTCCGTCAGCACAATTGCGAATTCGTCACCGCCCATGCGCGCGACGGTCCCTCGAGCACCGACGCGCAGTCGAAGGCGTTCTCCGACGACCGAGAGCACGGCGTCCCCACGCATGTGCCCGAAGGTATCGTTGATTTCTTTGAAGTCGTCGAGATCGAGAAAGATGACCGCCAGCTTTCGACTGTTACCGCTGGTGGCGATCTGCGCGACGGCCTCGGCCAAGCGCTCGACGTACTGAACGCGATTCGGCAATCCCGTGAGCGTGTCGAAGTAGGCAAGGCGATGCAGCCGCTCGTGGGCGCGCCGCCGGTCGATCGTGTTTCCGACAAGGGCGCTGATCAACTGCGCAAGATCCCGGTCCGTCTCACTAAAGCCCGGCTTGCGTGCCGCTTTCGAAACGAAGTTAAGGGTTCCAACGACGCTGCCGCGCACGTTGATCGGCGCGCCGATGTAAGACCGGTACTGAGTTTTCTCGCCGTCTTCGCTGAGGTAGTCGAGACCACGA
Organism: Candidatus Baltobacteraceae bacterium; assembly: GCA_036489885.1. Classification (NCBI taxonomy): domain Bacteria; kingdom Bacillati; phylum Vulcanimicrobiota; class Vulcanimicrobiia; order Vulcanimicrobiales; family Vulcanimicrobiaceae; species Vulcanimicrobiaceae bacterium. The sequence goes on along the minus strand of DASXEW010000001.1, from coordinate 970,395 downwards.
AGATCGTCGAGTGCGAGCGCGCCGTCACTCGCGAGCGCGAGACGGCACAAGCGTTCCGAGATCGCATCGTCCGACGTTGCGCGGTCGAGCTCGAACACCGCGCCGGCATCGCATCCGAGCAAACGGCAACCCAGCGTCACCGTGTGCGCGATGTGCTCGTCGGCAGACTCGGTCGTAACCGCCGCCGCTAGAAGAAGCTCACGAATGCGTAATGTATCGGACGCGACAAAATTCGCTCGAGCTTTCGTAGCCGAGCGTTTCTTGACGACACGACGTTTCTTGCTAGCGATGGCTCAAGTATTCGCGTAGGCCGAGCCAGCCACCCTCGCGACCAAAGCCGGATTCGCGGTATCCACCGAACGGTGAACTCGGATCGAATTGGTTAAACGTGTTGCACCACACTACGCCTGCGCGCAAGCGCTGCGCGACGTACATGTTCTTCGATCCCTTGTCAGTCCAAACGCCGGCCGAAAGCCCGTACGGGGTGTTGTTCGCTTTTTCAATTGCCTCGTCGGCGGTGCGGAATGTCAGCACGGAAAGTACAGGCCCGAAAATCTCTTCACGCGCGATGCGAAAACTCGGCGCCACGCCGGTGAAGAAGCTGGGCGCGAACCAAAACCCTCGCTCCGGCAACGCACACGGAGCTTGCACGAGCTCACCACCTTCGTCGACGCCGCTCTGCACCAGCTCACGAATCTTTTCGAGCTGCGCCCGCGAATTGATCGCACCGATATCGGTGTTCTTGTCGAGCGGATCCCCGAGTCGCAAAGTCGCGATGCGCCTTCGCAAGCGGCGCGTGATCTCGTCGTGAACGTTCTCCTGAACCAGCAACCGCGACCCCGCGCAGCAAACATGTCCCTGATTGAAGTAAATTCCCGCAACGATCCCCTCGACGGCCTGGTCGAGCGACGCATCGGCAAACACGATCTGCGCGGCCTTACCACCCAATTCCAGCGTCAGCCGCTTCTTCGAGCCCGCCGCCGCGCGCCGAATCTGCCGTCCGACTTCGGTCGAGCCTGTGAACGCAAGCTTATCGACGTCGCTCGCGACCAAGGCGGCGCCGGTCGCGCCGTCGCCGGTCACGATATTGACCACACCGGGCGGAAGGTCGGCTTCGATGCAAATATCTGCGAGAAGAAGAGCGGTGAGCGGCGTCGTCTCCGCGGGTTTCAGCACGATCGTATTCCCACACGCGAGGGCCGGAGCAATTTTCCACGCGGCCATGAGCAGCGGGAAATTCCACGGCACTATTGCGCCGACGACACCTAGGGCTTCGGCGTTCGGCGAACCCGGCAGCGCGTAGCGAAGCTTGTCGGCCCAACCGGCGTGATAGAAGAAGTGCGAGGCGGCCTGCGGGATGTCGAAATCGCGTGATTCTTTGATCGGTTTCCCGCCGTCGATCGTCTCGAGGACTGCCAGCTCGCGTGACCGTTCGGTTATCGCCCGCGCGATCCGGTATAAATATTTGGCTCGTTCTTTCGCGGGGAGTTTGCGCCAGTATTTTTCGTAGCCTCGGCGCGCGGCCGCGACGGCTTCCGCGATGTCTTCGGGAGAACCGTAGGCGATCTCAGCCAGTTTCTCTTCGGTTGACGGACTGATGCTGTCGAAATACTTGCCGTCGGCCGGCTTACGCCATTCGCCGCCGATAAAGTGTTCGTAACGCCGGCGCAGCTTGACGGGGGCCGTCGATTCGGGTGCGGGAGCGTACTCGAAATTAATCGTCGCCACTTCAGTCTCGCGTGTAGTAGTCGATGCCAGCGTAGTGACCTGTGAGCTCTTTCTCGCGTTGCATCAACAGGTCGTCGAGCAAGGCAGACGCTCCGATGCGGAACAGATCGGGCGAAAGCCAGCGGTCGTCGAGCGTCTCTTTGAGCAACACGAAATAGGCGAGCGCTGATTTTGAGGTTCGAATTCCTCCGGCCACCTTCAAACCCCGCAGCTCGCCGGTTCGGCTCTCGAAGTCGCGTAACGCTTCGGCCATGCACAGCGCGACAGGCAACGTCGCCGAGGTGCCGATCTTGCCGGTCGAGGTCTTGATGAAATCGGCCCCGGCGCTAAGTGCCAGATCACTGGCGCGCCGAATCGCGTCGTACGAGCCGAGCTCGCCGGTTTCGAGAATCGCTTTAAGGTGCACGGGTCGTGCGGCGGCAGCGCAAACGCGCTTGACCTCGACGATCTCGTCAAACACGCGACGCTCGTCCCCGGACAGAAACGCGCCGCGATCGATCACCATGTCGATTTCATCGGCGCCCGAGTCGATGGCGGCTTGCGTGTCCTCGAGCTTGACGTCCAGCGACGAAAGGCCGCTCGGAAATGCAGTGGCGACCGATGCGATCTTGACGCTGGTTCCGGCAAGGACGGATTTCGCGGTCGCTACCAAATTCGGATACACGCATACGGCCGCGACGCTGCGGACGCCGGGTGCCGGCGAGAGCGCCTTGGCGCACATCGAGCGTACGCGACCCGGCGAGTCACGGCCCTCGAGCGTTGTAAGATCCATGCACGCGATCGCGAGCTCGATACCGGCCTGCTTTGTCGCAGCCTTGATCGAACGCTTTGCAAACTGCGCGGCACGCGATTCGAGCATGACGGCGTCAATACTCGGACTCTCGGACGGGAGCACTGAGACGGTCAGCATCGCTGACGCCCTTGTTAGAGGGTCCCGCGCCGCTCCTGCTCGCGTTCGATCGCTACGAAGAGCGCTTTGAAGTTCCCCTTCCCAAATGAGAGACTTCCCTTGCGCTGGATGATTTCGAAAAATAGCGTTGGCCGGGTCTCGACCGGCTTGGTAAATATCTGGAGCATGTAGCCAACGTCGTCGCGGTCGACCAGGATGTTCAGCTCGCGAAGCACCGAGGTCGCTTCCTGGATGTGACCGACACGCGCCTCGAGCTCATCATAGTATGTGCTCGGCGTATCGAGCAGCTCGACGCCGTTTGCGCGTAAGGCCCGCACCGTACGAACGATGTCGTCGGTCGCAATTGCGATATGCTGCACGCCCGGGCCGTCGTAATATTCGAGGAACTCCTCGATCTGCGATTTCTTACGGCCTTCGGCCGGCTCGTTGATCGGAAATTTCACGATCCGGCGCTCGTCGGTCATCACTTTGGAACGCAGCGCCGTAAACTCAGTCGAAATATCTTGTTCGTCGAATCCGATCAGCTGCGAGAATCCGAAGACGCGCTCGTAATACTGCACCCACGTTTCCATCTCACCCCAGCCGACGTTGCCGACGCAGTGATCGATGTGCGAGAACCCGACTTCCGCGGATGGACGGACCGCGAGCGAGTGCCCGACATAGCCCGGCAAGAACGCGCCCTGGTACTCGCGCCGCTCGACGAACGTATGAATGACGTCGCCGTACGTGGCGATCGACGCGAGGACGGCGGTGCCGCTCGCGTCTTTGACTTCCTTGGGCTCGCGAATCACTTTGGCACCCCCTGCGACGGCCGTCGAAAACGCGGCACGCGCATCCGAAACGGTCAACGCAACATCGCGAATGCCGTCACCGTGCCGCGCGACGTGCGCCGCGACATCACCGTCGTTACGCAGCGATGACGTCACGACAAAGCATAAGTCGCGTTGCCGCAGCACGTACGATGAGCGGTCCGCAAGTCCGGTTTCCGGGCCTGCGTACGCCACGACCTCGAAGCCGAACGCCGCACAATAATAGTAGGCCGCCTGCAACGCGTTGCCGACGTAGTGCTCAACGTGATCGAACGCCATCTCGCGCAAGGCGCGCGACGCCGGCGCAGCTGCCGTGCTCATGAAGCCCTCTTTCCCCAATGCCTACAACGCACCGCTCGCGGCGCAGGTTGTATGCAGCTTGGGCCCGGGCTAGTGCTGTGTGGCTGCCGGTTTGAGACCGAGAGAGGCGTAAAAAGCATCCGGACTCATTGGGCGGCCGAGGAATTTTGTTACCTCTTGGTCCGGTTCGTAGGTTTGCGCGGGCGCCAAGATGTCGGCACGATACGCCGCGCCGGCAATCGGGCTCTCGAGTCCTTGACGCTGGAAGCGCGTGAACATATCCTGCGCGTACACCTTCGACCAGAGATACCCGTAGTATCCGGCGTCGTAGCCGCCCATGAGGTGACCGAAGCCGGCTTCCGGATACGTTCCGGGGACAAACGCGGAGGGCGTCGTCTTTGGAAGCAAGTCCGCCCAAACTTTCGTCGTGTCAACGTGCTCGCCGAGCGTGTGGTACTTCATGTCGACGAGAGCGTAAAACGCTTGCCGCGTGTAGGCATAATTTTGATCGACGTAGCGTGATGCAATCAGCTTCTTGATCAAGGCATCCGGCATCGGTGCGCCGGTGTCGTAGCGGCTCGAAAGCTGCTTGAGGATCGAGGGCTGCCAGACCCAATTTTCGAGCATTTGGGAGGGTGCCTCGACGAAGTCTTGGCGGAATCCGCCGGAGAGCGTTTCGTAGGGCGCCGTCGCGAGCATTGCGGCCATGTTGTGGCCGAACTCGTGGAAGAACGTCTCAACGTCGTCGTGCGAAAGGAGCGCGGGCTTTCCGGGAGCCGCGACGGGCCAGTTCCCGACGATCACCGAGAGCGGCGCCTGCGTCCGTCCATCCGGCAGCACGCGGTTCGGGAGCAGTGGAAAATTCGCGAAGTGATCGTATTTGCCGGGCCGGGGATAGAGATCGAAATACGAGTCACCGATGAATCGCCCGGTCTTCGTATCGCTTACGCGATAATGCAAGACTGAGGGCGTGCGGAGCCACGCATCGTCGGCGCCTTTCGTGTACGTGACGCCGAGCAGCTTCGAATAGATTGCAAGAACGGTATCAATCGTGTGCTGGACCGGGAAGTACGCTTTGATCTCGTCGGCATCGACGGAATATTTCGTTTTTCGCAGTTGGGAGTCGTAGAACGTGAAATCCCAGGGGTCGATCGAGGCGTTCGCAGCGCCCGTGTCCTTGGACTTCAGCTTGGCAAGCGTTGCGAGCTCGGCATTGGCGCCCGCGAGCAAACGCTTGTCGAGGTCCGTCAGAAAATGGATGACGCGCTCTGGGCTCTGGGCCATTTTGTTCGAGAGCTGGTACGTCGCCCAATCTTTGTAGCCGAGCAGATGCGCCAGCTGATAGCGAATTGCGATCGCCTGCTGGAGAAGCTCAACGTTGGCTTTGCCGCCGCGCTGCTCGTATGCGATATAGAACATCTTGCGCGCGGCCGGATCGGTCGCGGTGCGCAAGAACGGCGTCACGGTCGACTCGTTGACCGGAACCGAATACGTACCGTCGGCGTTCTTCGTAAACTGCGCCATGAAGTCGGTATCGAGGCCTGCGGCTTGATCTTGCGTGATCGTTACTGTCGTCTTGTCGTTGGCCAGATTCGCAGCGAACTTATTCTGGAGTTTTCCAAGCTGTTGCGATAGCGCGACGAACTTCTGCCGTGCGGCTGGTCCAAGCCCGGCGCCCGAACGGCGGAATGTGACGAGATAGTATTCGAGAAGCTTCGTCTGATACGGGCTCGTCGCCGTGTGACCGGCGTTGATCGCGGCAAGGGCACGATAGACTTCAGGACGCGAGTTGAATTCCGTAATCCACGCATTGATCGAGTCCGAGCAGGCTTGCGAGGCGTCCCGGACGGCGGAATCCGGCGAGACGCTGAAAAGGAAGGTCTCCGCAACCGTGCGATCGCCCAGGTCTGCCGTGATGTTCTCGAGCGGAACCAAAATGTTGTCCGCGGTCGGTTTAACGTGCGACGCCATCAATTTGTTGACGCGCTTGTTCGCGGCGTCGATTTGACGCAGACAGTTCCCTTTGACTTCGTCCGCGCTTAGATTCCACTTCACGTGCAGTCGCACGTTGTCCGCAGGCGCCGCGGAAGCAACAGCACCGATGGCAATGGCGAGTAGTAATGATGCTACTGAACGAGCTAGCAAGCGGACCTCCCTGGGCTATGATAGGATGTTCGGAGCCTCGACGAGGGTCGGGCTTCGCGCAACGGAAACCTGTGAACCCCGCCAGGGCCGGAAGGCAGCAACGGTAAGCGGGACAAGTCGTGTGCCGCGGATTACCTGGCCCTCGTCCTGGCAACGAAGGAATTAGGAGCTCGGTTCTACGCAACCTTTATACGTTGGCGCGTGGAGCGCATTCGCGGGTGCGCTGGTCGCGATTGCCGTCTATCATTTTGCCGTCGTAGGCCGCGGCATGCGTGCATTGCGCCATGTCGTCGACGCCCATGACGAGCTCATCGGCGGCGGCGCGAGCCGTGCGACCGACCGTATTTCCCGCTTGGAGAAGGCCGTCGAAGACGTCACCGCGGCCGAACGCCGCGGTGAAGAGCGTCTGACGGAGCTGGAACGAATCGCGCGCAGCGAGGTCGCACGCGTTGGATTCGTCCGCTACAATGCGTTCGACGACGTCGGTTCCGATTTGTCGTTTGCGCTTGCGCTGCTCAACGGCGAAGGCGATGGCGTCGTTCTGACGAGTATTTATTCGCGCGAAGAGACGCGCACGTATGGCAAGGCCGTGAAGGGGTACGCTTCGGTCGTGGACGCCTCCCGTGAAGAACGGGCCGCTATCGATGCGGCGCGTGCCGCGACAAACGACACTTTTGGAAGACGAACGGTGTAACGAGAGACGATATGTGTGAAGTTTGGAGAATCGTCAGCGACATACTCCAGGTATACTCGCTGATCCTGATCGCCTATGCTGTGGTCTCCTGGATTCCGTCGATCCGCGGGCGCTGGTCCGATTATCTGGCCATGCTCGTGGAACCGGTGCTGGTTCCCGTGCGGCGTTTGATTCCTCCGGCGGGCGGCTTCGATCTCGCGTTCCTTATCGTGCTGCTCGTCATTCAGGTCGTCAACGGGACGATCGTCCGTCAAAACTTGTTTAGCGCGTGCATGTTCGGCGGCTAAATAGCGGGCCTGTTGCGGAGCGGGTCCGCAACTTTTGCATCATCGCGCATATCGACCACGGGAAGACGACCCTTTCGGATCGTCTTCTCGAATTCACGCACGCCGTCGAGAAACGCGACATGTCCGAGCAGCTGCTCGATGCGATGGATCTTGAGCGTGAACGCGGGATCACGATCAAGGCGCACCCGGTCACCCTCAATTACGATGCCTCCGACGGGAATGCGTACGCACTAAACTTCATCGACACGCCGGGCCATGTCGATTTCTCATCCGAAGTTTCGCGCTCGCTCGGCGCCTGCGAAGGCGCGCTGCTCGTCATCGATGCGGCCCAGGGGATCGAGGCACAAACGCTCGCCAACTATCACTTGGCGCTCGAGCAGAACCTCACGATCATCCCGGTAATCAACAAGATCGACTTGCCCTCCGCCGATCCGGACCGCATCATGGGCGAGATCGAGGATTTGCTCGTGATCGATCGCTCCGATGCAATTCTGTGCAGCGCCAAAGAAGGCATCGGCATCTCAGAGATATTGGAAGCGATCGTAAAGCGCATTCCGCCGCCCACCGGTACCAGCGACTATCTGCGCGCGCTCGTGTTCGATGCGCGCTTCGATTCGTACCGCGGGGTAGTCGCGTACGGACGCGTCTTCGACGGCTCGTTGCGCGCGGGCACCCGCTTCATGTCGATGGCGCATAAATACGTCTTCGAATGCGTTGAGGTCGGCGTGTTCGCACCCGAGATGCGCAAGATCGACGAGCTCGGGATCGGCAGCGTCGGCTACGTGATCGCCAACATCAAGACGCTCGGTGACATCGACGTCGGCGACACGATCACCGAGGCCGACAACCCGGCTCCGGAACCTGTGCGGGCGTACAAGCCGGCGGTTCCGATGGTGTACTGCGGGCTCTATCCAAATGAAGGCGTCGAGGTCTCCGATCTGCGTGACGCGCTCGAAAAGCTGAAGCTCAACGACGCCGCGCTCGTTTTCGAGCCGGAAAGCTCCGTTGCGCTCGGCTTCGGCTTCCGTTGTGGCTTTCTCGGACTCTTGCACATGGAGATCGTGCAAGAGCGGCTCGAACGCAACTACAATCTCGACCTAATCGCGACGTCACCATCGGTTGTGTATCGTGTGACGCTGACGGACGGCAATGTCGAGATCATCGATAATCCGTCGCGCTTGCCGGCTCCGAACTTCATTGATAAAGTCGAGGAGCCGTACGTCAAAGCCACCATCATCACGCCTCCCGAGTATGTGGGCACGATTATGGAGCTCTCGCAAAATCGCCGCGGTGCGATGGGCAACATGGAGTATCTGCATGACGGACGCGTGATCATCACCTACGAGATGCCGCTCTCCGAAGTGATCGTCGATTATTTCGATCAGCTCAAGAGCCGCTCGAAGGGATATGCGTCACTCGATTATGAGGTGACCGGCTACAAGGAAGGCGAGCTCGTCAAGCTCGAGATCTTGCTCAACGCCGAACCTGTCGACGCGCTTTCAATGATCGTGGCGCGCGAAAAAGCCGCCGCGCGCGGCCGGGCGCTTACCGAGCGTCTCAAGGAGCTCATCCCCCGTCAAATGTTCGACGTTCCGATTCAGGCCGCGATCGGCGGAAAGATCGTCGCCCGCGAGACGGTCAGTGCCATGCGCAAGAACGTCCTCGCGAAGTGCTATGGGGGCGACATAACTCGCAAGCGCAAGCTCCTAGAAAAGCAAAAAGCTGGTAAGGAACGGATGAAACGCATCGGCCGGGTCGATTTACCGCAAGAAGCATTCATGGCGGTACTGCGTCTGGACGAAACCTAGGGTTATGGCCAGACTCCTCGAGCACGACGCCCTGCGCATACTTTCCGAACACGGCGTGACGGTCCCAGACTTCGCCGTGGTCCTCAGTCCGGAAGAGGCGGCTGCGGCCACGACCCGTTTCGGGGGAACGGCCGTCATCAAAGCGCTGATCCCAACCGGCGGCCGCGGCCGGGCCGGCGCGGTCCGCGTTGCCCGCTCGGTAAGCGAGGCGCAGACGATCGCAGCGGACCTTCTGGGCAAAGACGTCCTGCGGTTCCGCGTGGACCGCTTGATGGTCGTGCGCTTGATCGAAGCCGAGTGGGAAGTTTTCGTTGCATTTGAAGCCGACGAGTCCGACGGGATGCCGTCGCTGGTCGCATCGCCGCTGGGCGGAATCGATTTGTCCGAAGTGCGCGAACGCGATCCCGGCGCGCTCATTCGGCGCAAGCTCGAACGCGCAGTCGGGATGCCCGAATACCTAGCGCGTGAGATTGCCGAAGATCTTGGATTCGGCGCGACGGAATCGAACGCGTTCGTCCCCGTCCTGCGCGCGATGTACGACGTCTTTGTCAGCTACGACGCGACGCTGCTCGAGATCAATCCCTTGATGGTCACGGCGGAGCGCTCGATCATCGTGCCGACTGCGGTGCTGGTCGTCGATGAGGTCGCGCTCAACCGCCATCCGAAGCTTCACGATTTGATCGACCCCGAAGCCACGAACGCCGGACGCGTACGCACCCCGCTCGAGCGTGAGATGATTGCGATCGACCGCCGGCACGGTGGGCCGCCGCTTTGGTTCGTCGAACACGATGGTGACGTCGCCCTCATCGTGAGCGGCGCCGGTGCCCGTAACTATGCGCTCGACGTGCTGCACCGAAAGAACAAGAGGCCGGCCGCGGTTCTGGACGTTGGCCGCGATCAATTGTTGAACAAAGTGCGCGAGGCTACGGCTGCGGTCGCTGCGCGTCCCGGTCTGCGCGGGATCGCGGCGTGCGGTGAGATCGACGACTTCGCGCCCGTTGACGTTCAGGTCGGCGCGTTTCTCCAGGGGCTCGTCGACGCCGGAATCGATCCGCGCAGAACACCCGTGATGCTGCGCTTCGACGGCGCACGGATTGCAGAAGCGCGGGCGATTGCGGGTAGCTTACCCGAGATCGAATTCTACGACGCGCAAACGCCGTTTGAGGTCGCTATCGAGCGACTCGTCGCGCGTTCGGAGGCAGCATGAGCATCATTCTCGACGCGCAAACGCGTGTACTGGTACAGGGTGCGACGTCGCGCGAAGCGCGAACCTACGTCGCCTATATGCGCGCTTACGGCGCTAACGTCGTCGCCGCTGTCGCAAGCGGGCACGGCGGAGAGCAGTTCGACGGCATCAATGTCTACGAAAGCGTGCGCGGAGCTCTTCGCGAGCAGCCCGCGACGTTCGGAGTGATCTTTTCACCCGGAAACCTCGCGCGCGATGCCGCCCTTGAAGCCATCGGCCATGACATCCGCCAGATCGCAATTCTCGCGTCGGACATGCCGTATCACGATACAGCTTTTGTGCTCGAACGCGCGCGCGCACGCGGAATTCGCGTCTTCGGACCGGGAACGTCCGGAATTATCTCGCCCGGCAAAGCCAAGATCGGTCCGATCGGCGGACAACAGCCCGAGCTGATTTTCCGCGCGGGACCGGTTGGTATCGTTTCACGCAGTGGCGGAATCGCGTGCGAGATCGCGCGGACGCTCACGATGTGCGAGATCGGTCAAAGCACTGTGATCGCGCTCAGCGACGAAGCGCCCATTGGGACAATGTTCGTCCCGATGCTTGAAGCCTTTGAGATCGATCCGGATACGCAAGCGATCGTAATATTCGGACAGGGCGGAACCGGAGATGAAGAAGAGATCGCGCGCCGCGCCGGAACGGGATTGCTGCGCAAGCCGGTCGTCGCGCTCATTTGCGGAGACGCGACCGCACCGGTCTCAGCTTCCAAGAAGCGTAGGATGCTTCGCGACGCCGGGGTAACGGTCGTTGACGCCATCGGAGAGATCGCAGGCGCGATCGAGCCGGTCTTGGCGGAAGACCGCATAGCAGCGCGCACCTAGGGCCGTGACCGTTCGACCGGGATCGAAGCGTCCCGGGAAGTGATGGTGGTCTTGCGAAGCCGTCGGATGTGGAAAACATACCGCGGTTGGACGAGATCGGACGCTTGGTCGGCGATCCGTCACGCGCCACTTTGCTCGAGGCCTTAATGGACGGCCGCGCTTGGACGGGACGCGAGCTCGCGTATTTCGCGCACGTCAGCGCCTCAACGGCGAGTTCACATTTGCAGAGACTCGTGAGCGGGCATCTCCTCACCGTGCTTGCGCAAGGGCGCAGCCGCTATTATCGCATCGCGTCGCCATACATCGCGAACGCGCTCGAGTCATTGATGGCACTTGCGCCCGCGCGCGCGCCGCGCCATCCATCGGAGCGCCGTGTAGCGCGCGACTTGGCCGCAGCGCGCTTTTGCTACGATCATCTCGCGGGCCGCCTCGGCGTTCAACTGACGGACGTGCTTGTGGCACGCGGTGCGATTGTGTTCTCTGACGCTGCGGGCACGTTGACGGACGACGGTGCGACATTGTTCCGCCGGCTGGAAATCAAGCTGGCCGAAGGGCGTGGGCGGCGCGTTGTCTGCCGTCCTTGCTTGGATTGGAGCGAGCGGCGCCCGCACGTAGCGGGCTTAGCCGGTTCTGCACTTGGTGACGCAGCGCTCGAGCGAGGATGGGTCGAGCGCAAGCGCAACAGCCGTGCGCTGACCGTGACGCCTCGCGGCGCGAGCGCGCTCAAAGAGCTGTTCGATATCGATCTTTCTCCCAGCTCGGAGGACTAGCGTGGCAATCACGGTTTTCATTCGGTATCAAGTCGACCCGTTCAAGCGCGACAAATTCGAAGAGTACGCGCGCAACTGGTTGACGATCATCCCAAAATGCGGCGGTCGTGTTGACGGTTACTGGATGCCGCACGAAGGCACCAACAATATCGCGTTCGGTTTGATCTCGTTCGACAACTTAGCGGATTATGAAGCGTATCGTGCGCGCTTACGCGGTGACGATGAAGGCATGAAGAATTTCCGCTTTGCCGAGAGCGAACAGCTTATTTTGGCCGAGGAACGAACGTTCTTGCGACGCGTGGAGAAAGACTTAGTGCAGTAGGTTTGAGATCAGGTTGATCCCGAGCGCCAAAATCGCCGTATTGTAGGCGAATGAAACGATGCCGTGCGCGAGGACCATCCGGCGAATTCCTGGATCGTTGACTTGAACGTCCGAGACCTGGAACGTCATCCCAATGACGAACGAAAAGTAGAGGAAGTCATAGTCGTCGGGTTCCGGCGTTTCCGGAAAGGTGAGTCCGTCGCACGGCGTCCCGTCGTCGCGATAAAACAGATGCGCGTAGCGTAGCGCGTACGTCGCGTGCGTCAGGCTCCACCCGATAACAGCACCGCCGATCGCGACGCCGATTGCGAATCCGAGTTCAGCCGCCGTCCGAACGCTAGGTCCCTTACCGAGGATCGAGATCGCGCCGGCAAGACCGGCCGCGGCGCTTAGGACGGTAATGGATAAGACGATGTTGCGCCCCGGATCGTTCTGCGCAGCGCGAAGTCGAGTGCGGTTCTGATCGTCGCGAAAGGCAAAGATGAAATAGCCGATCAGGATCGCAAGCGCAGCAATGTCGTACGTGAGGACCGCGCGCACGGCTCCATGAATCCAGCCAGGCGCAAAAGTGCTCGTGCAGACGCCGGCGATGAGCGCCATCGCAAGAACGACGCCGCGAGCGTGCCAGGGCGTCCAAATGCGGATGGTCTCGTTCATAGAAACTTGGTTGGGACGGGTGTCGTCATCCAAGGACCATGATTGGCGCGAACCGGAGGATCTCCCAGCATGAAGCGTTCGACCATGGCTCGGATCGGCGCGGGGATCGTTCTGTTCTTCGAAATCCGCTGCGCGTATGGCGCGAGGATCCCGAGACTGCGTTCGGCCCCGAACAAACGCAGGAGCTGCGGGAGCAGATTTTGTTGCCGTGCGACGCGCTCGACGGCCGGCATCCGCTCGCGCTCGACACTACGCAGCGCGTCGTCGAGACGCTTGTCGCCATCGCCTTCACGAACGATGGTTGCAATCGTGCGCGCCGCGACGACCGCATCGGCAATCGCGATGTTGATGCCCTGACCGCCAACCGGCGACATCGGATGAGCGGCGTCTCCGATCAGAAGCAGACCCGGCACGGTCCAGCGCCGCGCGATTTGCGAGACGATCGGCAACAGAGCGAGATCGTTGAAGCCCTCGATCTTCGGCTCTATTTGTTGTGGGGCTAGGGCAAGGGCGCGCGTGAAACGCTCGCGCAGCCTGTCGATTCCACGGGCACGCATCTCCGCATAGGATCCCTTCGGTATGAGCCACCCGATTTGCGCGCCGTGCGCGGTCGTAGGAAAAGCGACGAAGACTTCGCCACCTTCGACGACGACTTGTACGCGACGGCCTTCGCCGCGCCCCGAGGCCCAGAGCAAATCAAATGGGACGCTTGTACTGCGCAGCGCGATACCCGCATCTTTTCGTGCGATCGAGAACCGGCCGTCGGCCGCGATGACGATCCGCGCACCAATTTGTTCTTCGCGCCCTTCGTGGAGGATCGTGATGCCCGCAACGCGGTTCCTGTCCATGACGACGCCGCGCACGCGCGAGCTGAGCTCGACGAGCGCACCGGCGTTGCGCGCTTCCTCGGCGAGAAGACCGAGAAGTGCGGCTTGCGGAACTTGCCGTATGCGTTTACCGCCTTCACCGATGAGATCGATGTCGTACACGCGTCCGCGCAGGATGAGCGAAATGCCGGCCGGATCGCCGCCACCGAGATCCCAAACGCGCTCGCGCAGCCCGATATCTTCGAAAATCTGTTGCGTGCCCGGCGTGAGCGTTTCGCCGCGATAGGCGCGTTCAAACGACGGACCGGATTCGAAGATCGCGACGTGCGCGCGGCTGCGCGTCAGAAGAAGACCGGCAAGGAGTCCCGCCGGGCCAGCACCGACGACGACGACGTCGAAGAAGCGCACGCGCGCATCTTCTCCGCGGGAGCGGCGAACCTGTGCGCACAACGCTTGCGTCGCGATGCGACTTTTCGCGGCGACAAAAAATTCAGGCAAACTAACGGAGCTGAGGGAGCTTTTTTCCGCGCACGGTGTCGACATCTTGACGTTTTCTGAATATGCGGAGCCCGAAGAGACGGCTGATACGTACGCCGGCAACGCTGCGATCAAGGCGCGCGCGTTGCACGACCAGCTTGCTGCGACCGGCGTCCGCGGTGACGTGATCGCCGATGATTCTGGACTCGAGATCGCTGCGCTTGGTGACCGGCCAGGCGTGTATTCCGCGCGCTATGGCGGACCCAACGCAACATGGGCGCAGCGGCGCGCGTCGATCTTACGCGAAGTTGCGGAAAGCGGCTCCGGCGATCGCCGCGCACGGTTTGTGTGCGCTCTGTGCTTCATCGATGCGGAAGGACGCGAATCGATTGCGGAAGGCGTGACGGACGGTGAGCTCTCACACGATGAGCGGGGCCAACTTGGTTTCGGTTACGATCCGATCTTCTACGATCCATCAGAACACGCAACGTACGGCGAGATCTCTGATGCGGAGAAGAACAAGATCAGTCACCGTGCAAAAGCCGTAGAGCGATTGATGGAAATGCTTCGAAAATAATTTGGCAACAATATTCTAATCTATGCGGTGTCAGACTGATGGCACTTTCGCGCGTTAGTATCGACGTAAGGTGCAACGATGTTCAAATTGCAAAGACTTTAAGCCACTACAGGAGTTTGCTTGGAAGAACAAGTCGCGCGGAATACTAGCGCGATGTTGCCGAGCGTGTCAACGTGAATATTGTAAAAGAGCGGAATCGGGATTACATCGTCGCCTATCTCTTGACGCATCCGTACGTCGATTGCGGAGAGTCGGATCCGGTAGTTCTCGATTTTCGATCACGTTCGCGGCTCGAAATACTGTGCGGTTAGCCGGCTAATTTCCGCAGGTTTCCCGATATCGCGCCTTCAGGCGGAGATGGACAAGTGCGTCGTCCGTTGCTCGAATTGTCATCGCAGGAAGACATCGCGTGAATTGGCGTGGTTTAAGAACCGGAGAGCGCTTCGGGTAGAGGCCAGTTGCGCGGACGCGCAAAAAACCGGACCTTCCATTGACGTGAAGTAGAAACAAGGATACAAAAGAAACTGCGGAGGCATCGGGACGTAGCTCAGCTTGATAGAGCGCTCGGTTTGGGTCCGAGAGGTCGCAGGTTTAATTCCTGTCGTCCCGACCATTTATCCGTGCGCCCGTGGTCTAACGGATAAGGCATCAGCCTTCTAAGCTGAGAGATGGGGGTTCGATTCCCTCCGGGCGCGCCAATCTCTCAAGGGTCATATTCGCGCAACTCGAAAAAGGGCCGTCCGGGTCGCGCACACTTGTGGTGGTTGTAGCTCAGCTGGTTAGAGCGCCTGACTGTGACTTAGGAGGCCGCCGGTTCAAATCCGGTCAGCCACCCCAATTTCTTCCGATGCTGTGCGCCCGGTCGCCAGGAAGGCGGCGAGCGCGGCCGTAAGGGCCGCGCCTCGTAAGGAGAGGCGTATGCGTCGTTCAGTTGCTCTTGTCGCGTTGTTCGCACTTTGTTTCGGATTCACGGTAACAACCGAACCGAGCGCCGCCGCAAGCGGTCTTGCGTGGGATCAAGTCACGAAGTTTTCGATGGACGGAACCGTGCCGGAGCCGAGTTTTGCGCAAGACTGGCAAACTGCATCGCAACCTGCACCGCAGCAGCAGCACGGCGGAATGTTCGGTGGGATGTCGGCACAGATCAATTCCGCGATGACGATGGCGCAGTCGATGAAAACCGGCATGGCGGAACGACACTTTGTCGCCGGCAATCTCTCGCGTACCGACAATCTCGCGGCACAAACTGCAACGATCGTCGACTGTAGCGCGCGGACGATCATGTATCTGGATCTCGCGAAGAAGACGTATCGCGTCGTCTCGATGGACCAGCCGCAGACGGCGACGCATTCAGGCGGCAGACCGGAAGGCTCCGGTTCACCCATGCAAGACGACGGAACGCGCTTTAAGATCGCGTACACGTCGCAAGCGCTCGGACAGAAACCGATCGACGGCGTCAACACCGACGGCTACAAAGCCGCAATGACGATCACAATAACGAAATCAGACGGCTCGTCGCAAACGATGCAGACGAACCTCACTCAGTACGTCTCGTCTTACGGACAACCGTCGCAGTCGTGTCCGGCCGGCCGGATGGCGATGTCGGGAATGCCCGGGATGGGCGGACCGATGGCCGCAATGGCATCGAACGCCAACATGACGCACATGATCAACGAAGCGATGCGTACGCCCAGCGGTGATCAGCGGTTCACAATGACGTCGAGCGGCCCACCATTGCCGAGCGGTCGGCTCGATATGTTCTCCGTCTACCAATTCCAAGGCCGGAACAGCCAAGGTCGCGCCTTCGCAACGATCATCGAGCGCGGCAACGTTCATCCGGTGAGCGACACGGATAAATCGATCTTCGGAGTTCCACCCGACTTTACGAAAGAGTCATAGTCTCGACAACTTCGTCAACTATGCAGAGATTGCAAACATGATGCCATGCTGTTGGCACCGTGTTTGTTTATGCTTCACACATGAAGCAATGCGGAAAGTGCCACGTGTTAAAGCCTTTTGACCAATTCTATCGCAATCGCGCAAAATCGATAGGGTATGGATCTTATTGCAAACCTTGTCAGCACGCGCACTATAAGAAGCGATATCATTTTAGAACGAAAGTCCTAGGGCAAAAATGGCAACCTTTCAAGACGGAATATCAAGACCGCAATAGGATGCTAATTGTAGATTATCTATTAGAACACCCGTGCGTCGACTGCAAGGAGGACGACATCCTCGTCTTAGAATTCGATCATGTGCGGGGCGACAAACGTGCGGCGGTTGGAGTCATGGCGAATGCCGGAGCCTCCGTTGAGACTCTCATGGCCGAGATTGCAAAGTGCGAGGTTCGCTGCGCGAATTGTCACCGGAGGAGGACAGCAAAGCAGCTAAATTGGCTTAGTAAGCAGCGAAGAGCCGTCCGCGTGGCTAAGACGGGAAGGCGAGGGCCGAATGCCGTTGCACTCGACCTCGGGCCCGAGTATAGTTGCTTGGTGCTCGCGCCCTTAGCTCAGTGGTAGAGCAGTTGGCTTTTAACCAATTGGCCGCAAGTTCGAATCTTGCAGGGCGCATAAAAGTCCGCGGCGTCTTAACCAGACGCCGCGTTCGCTTTTTCCGTCTCTCCGATCCAATTGCAGATTGCTTTTACAATCGCCGGGATCGGAACGACGTGAAACGGATGACATTGCCCGTGGAAGACGACCGGTTTTGCGTTCGGCATCAGCTTGGCAAGCGCGACTGTTTCCTCGAGCGGGACAATCTGATCTTGATTTGAGGAGAAGATCAACGCCGGCATGGTGATAGCGCGCAGGTCATCGTCGCCGAGCGGCGCGTTGCCGGCCAAGTCAACGAAGAACCGCCGGTTCAAGAGCGTCACCTTTTTCCAATCCTGCGGCCGATGATCGCTCTCCAATTCCTCGGCGCGCGTGTTTCCGGGACGCGCGAGCCGCTCCGGGTCGCACAAATATGTCCAATGCTCGATCGTACGCGCGTCAAATAGATATTTCGCCGCGAGCGTCGCGACACCGATGAAACGCTCGGGGTAGTGCCGCGTGAGATAGAGCGCGGTGGTTCCGCCCGAGCTGAAGCCAAAGATGTACGCACGCTCCACGCCCCGCGCATCCATTTGCGCGATCACGTCGGCAGCGAACGAAGCGAAGCTCACACTCTCGGGAACCTCGCGCCCGCCGTGGCCGAGCATGTTCAACGAAATCGGATCGGCACACGTGCGTAGCTCGTTCGCGAGTGGGCGCATGATCGTCGCGGTGCCGTTGGCGCCGTGTAAAATGACGATCGACGGTTTGGCAACCATGTGCATTCGCGCGCGGTTCGACGCGGGGAGTGCAGTTCCGCGCGGTGAAAGTGGCGAGCGCGCACCGCTAGCTCAATGGTAGAGCAGTTGACTCTTAATCAATTGGTTGGGGGTTCGAGTCCCTCGCGGTGCACCAAGTCCGGGATGGCCGCTTTCCGCAGGAGAGCGGCCGCTCTCTTTGCCGGGCCTTTGGCGCCTCGGCCTTGACGCTCGCCGGATAGGTTCCGTATACTCGCGAACGTCCGTCGCGGGTCCGTGCGGGCACGTGGCGGAATTGGCAGACGCGCTGGATTTAGGATCCAGTGGGGAGACCCATCAGAGTTCGAGTCTCTGCGTGCCCAGTTTCGAACCGATAACCAGTTCATTGCGGAAGTAGCTCAGTGGTAGAGCATCGCCTTGCCAAGGCGAGGGTCGCGAGTTCAAGTCTCGTCTTCCGCTCCATCCACTTTTGTTCCGATCCGCTCCGGAGGTCGCCCCAAAGCCAGCCGTGACTGCCACGCTCAAACAGCTCGACCCAACCCGAGTCGAGCTCGAGATTCCGATCTCGACCGAAGACCTGGAAGCTGCTCGTGACGAGGCTTACCGGCATCTCGTCAAGCGCGCCAAAGTCCCAGGCTTCCGGCCTGGCAAAGTCCCGCGCGGCATCTTCGAGCAGCACTACGGCCGTGGCGTCATCGAGGAACACGCGCTCGACGAATTGGTCCCGCGCGCCTACTCAAAGGCAATTGAAGAGCTCGACCTCTACCCGGTCGCCAATCCGGACCTCGAGTTGCTCCCGCCCGAAGCTGAAGGCGGCAACGTCCGCGTCAAAGCGACCGTGACGGTTCGCCCCGAGATAACGCTGGGCGATTACAAGGGCGTTGAAGTCACGCAAGAGTCCGAAACGGCGAGCGATGAGGAAGTTGACGCCAGCCTCGAGACGCTGCGACGCGACGCTGCGATTCTTGTCCCGGTCGATCGGGGCATTCAGATCGGCGACGTCGCGACGCTCGATTATGAAGGAAAGATCAAAGGCGAGCCGTTCGAGGGCGGTAAGGCCGAGCAATCGCCGACCGAAATCGAAAATGACCGCTTCATTCCCGGCTTCGTCGAGTCCATCGTTGGCATGAAGGCCGGCGAGACCAAAACCTTTGACGTGAAGTTCCCGGATGATTTCCCCAAAGCCGAGCTTGCCGGCGCGGACGCGCAGTTCACGGTGACCGTGCACGAAGTCAAAGAGCGCGAACTTCCGCCGCTCGCTGACGCATTCGCGGAACGCGTTGCGGGCCGGCCGATGACGCTGCTCGAGCTGAAGGTCGACATCCGCCGCCGCCTTGACGCAATGGCAGCCGGTCGGGCGCGCCGGACGATGTCCGCGAAGGTCGTAGAGAAGCTCCTCGAGTCGCACGATTTCCCGCTGCCGGAGGTTCTCGTCGAGCGCGAGATCGACGCGCTTCTCGAAGACACGCGCAGCTGGGCTGCACGAACGTACGGCGGTGAGCCGATCGAAGGCGAGGACGCGCAGGCCGAGATCGAGCGGCGTTGGACTTCGTACTTGAAAGACATTGGTAAAACGGACGCCGAGCTGCGCCAAGGCTTCCGAGCCGAAGGCGAGCGACGCGTAAAGACGTCGCTGCTCCTCGCGGCCGTCGCGCGCGCCGAGGGCGTTGAAGCGACGCGCGAGGATATCGAGCACGAACTCGAAGCGCTCGGTGCGCAATATCATCAGCCCAAGGAGCGGATGCTCGAGCTGCTTCGCCCCAATCTTCCATCGCTTGCCGCTGGTATCGTGCGAACAAAGACGATCGATCTGCTTCTTGACGCAGCAAAGGTCGTACCGGCAACCCCAGATGCGCCGGCGTAGTCTCTAGGGACGTCCGGAACAGGAGATTCGATGGGTCACTTAGTCCCAATGGTGGTCGAACAGACTGCGCGCGGTGAGCGTGCGTTCGACATTTATTCGCGGCTACTCAAGGAGCGGATCGTTTTCGTCGGCGGTGCGATCGATGACGGCCTCGCGAGCCTCGTGATCGCGCAGCTGCTCTTCCTTGAAAAGGAAGACCCCGATAAAGACATCGACATGTACATCAACTCGCCGGGCGGCAGCGTCACGGCCGGATTGGCGATCTATGACACGATGCAGGTAATTCGTCCGGACGTCGCCACGATCTGCCAAGGGATGGCCGCGTCGATGGCGTCGATTCTCCTGGCCGGCGGCGCGCCCGGTAAGCGCATTGCCCTGCAATACGCGAAGATCCTGATCCACCAGCCCTGGGTCTCGCAAGTGGGTGGCCAGGCTACGGACATAGAAATCCACGCACGGGACCTCATCGCGACTCGTCGTACGCTTGCGAGCATCTACGAGAAGCACACGAAGAAACCAATCGACGACATTCTGCGCGACATCGAACGCGATTACTACATGACGGCGCAGGAAGCGGTCGATTATGGTCTCGTCGATAGCATCCTCAGTAAGGAAACGCGTTCAGTAACTCCGAGCAGCACACCGCTCCAATAGGAAGTCCATGTTCCGTTTCGGCGACGAAAAAGGTCAATTGAAGTGCAGCTTCTGCGGCAAATCGCAGGAGCAAGTTCGGAAATTGATCGCGGGGCCGGGCGTTTACATTTGCGACGAGTGTATCGAGCTCTGCAACGAGATCATCGAGGAAGAGCTCTACAAGAACGTCGATGAGAACCTGCGGCTTCGTAATATCCCGAAACCGAAAGAGATCAATCACATCCTCAACCAGTACGTGATTGGTCAAGAGCGGGCGAAGAAGTCGCTGGCGGTCGCGGTTTACAATCACTACAAGCGCGTCAACGCCGGTGGCTCGAGCGACGACGTCGAGCTGCAGAAGTCGAACATTCTCCTGGTCGGACCGACCGGGTCGGGCAAGACCTACCTCGCGCAGACGCTTGCAAAAATTCTCGACGTGCCGCTGGCAATGGCCGACGCGACGTCATTGACCGAGGCCGGCTACGTCGGCGAAGACGTCGAGAACATTCTGCTCAAGCTCATTCAGGCCGCAGACTATGACGTCAAGCGCGCCGAGAAGGGCATCGTCTACATCGATGAGATCGACAAGATCGCCCGCAAGAGCGAGAACCCGTCGATTACACGCGACGTCTCCGGCGAAGGCGTGCAGCAAGCTCTGCTCAAGATTTTAGAAGGTACGACGGCCAACGTTCCACCCCAGGGCGGGCGTAAGCATCCGCATCAAGAGTTCATCCAAATCGATACGACCAACGTGTTGTTCATCTGCGGCGGCGCGTTCGACGGTCTCGAAAAGATCATCGAGTCGCGCGTTGCGAGCAACGCCCTAGGCTTCCGTTCCAACCCGGAGTCGAAACGGAGCGACTCACGCACCGGTCGTCTCTTGCAGCAGCTGATGCCCGAAGATCTGCTCAAGTTCGGGCTGATTCCGGAATTCATCGGACGCTTGCCGATCGTCGTGACGCTCGATGCGCTCGATGAGCTCGCGCTGCGCCGCATCCTGGTCGAGCCGCGCAATGCCCTCGTGCGTCAATTCCAAAAGATCCTGAGCATGGACGGGGTCGAGCTGACGTTCACGAAAGATGCGCTC
Organism: Candidatus Baltobacteraceae bacterium; assembly: GCA_036489885.1. Lineage (NCBI taxonomy): Bacteria > Bacillati > Vulcanimicrobiota > Vulcanimicrobiia > Vulcanimicrobiales > Vulcanimicrobiaceae > Vulcanimicrobiaceae bacterium. Next base: position 949,144 of record DASXEW010000001.1, on the reverse strand, counting down.
GTTGCAATCGCCATCAGAGCGCAAGGCCGGAAGACCGGCGCGCGTGGTCTGCGTTCGATCCTCGAAGAAGTCATGTTGGACGTGATGTACGACTTGCCGTCACTTCAGAACGTCAAGAAGTGCGTGATCACGAAAGACACGATCGAAAAGCACGAGCAGCCGACGCTCGTATACGCGGAACGCCCCAAAGACCAAACCGCGTAGCACTGGCCGACTTTTTCGCTCGGCTGCCGAAAGCCGAGTTGCATCTGCACATCGAAGGGACGCTCGAACCGGAGCAGATGTTTTTCTTTGCCGAGCGCAACGGCCTCGAGCCACCGTACTCGACGGTTGAAGCGGCGCGCGCCGCCTATCGGTTCAGCGATCTCCAGTCGTTTCTGGATCTCTACTACCGCGGTACGAACGTGTTGCGCACGGAGGCTGACTTCGCGGACCTCGCCGACGCCTATTTCAAGAAGGCAAGAGCGCAGGGCGTCGTACACGCCGAGATCTTTTTCGATCCGCAGGCCCACATGTCGCGAGGCCTGACCTTTGAGACGTTCTTCGATGGACTGTGGTCGGTTGTGTCTCACAGCCAAGAACGCTACGGGATTACAAGCGGTTTGATCATGTGTTTCCTGCGCGATCTCGGCGCGCAGTCGGCACAACACACGCTTACCGCAGCATTGCCGCACGCGGAAAAGATCATCGGCGTTGGACTCGACTCCAGCGAAGCCGGAAATCCGCCGGCGATCTACGCCGATGTTTTTGAACGCGCGCGCATCGCGGGTTGGCGTTGCGTTGCGCACGCCGGCGAGGAAGGACCGCCGGAATACATTAGTCAGGCGCTCGACCAATTGCAGGTCGAGCGGATCGATCACGGCGTGCGCTGCATGGAGGATCCCGCACTCGTGGCGCGATTGCGCGGCGACCGCATTCCACTCACCGTTTGTCCGTTCTCGAACGTCAAGCTGCGCGTCGTCGACGACTTACGCGCGCATCCGCTCGGCGCGATGCTGGCCGAGGACCTGGTCGTCACCTGCAATTCGGACGACCCGGCATACTTTGGCGGGTATGTTGCCGACAATCTGCGCGATGTCTGCAGCGCGCTCGCCCTGCCGCCCCAAGCGGCCGCGACGCTCGCACGCAACAGCTTCGAGGCAGCATTTCTTTCGCCGCAGCAAAAGGCCGCGTACTTGGCTCTGCTCGAAGCCTCGCTGACCGCCGTGGAGCAACACTAGACATGCATGCAGATCTCGATGCCCGTCGTGGTTTTTCGGGAACGATCGGCAATACGCCGCACATCGTCCTCGAGAAGCTCTCCGCGCGCATCGGCCGCACAATCATAGGAAAAGCCGAGTTTCTCAATCCCGGCGGCTCGGTCAAGGACCGCGCCGCGCTGGGCATCATTGACGACGCCGAGCGTTCCGGGCGTCTTGCGCCGGGCGGTACAATCGTCGAAGGAACGGCGGGCAACACCGGGATCGCCATCGCACTGCTTGCGGCTTCGCGCGGATATCGCGCAATCATCGCAATCCCCGACGATCAATCGGCGGAGAAGATCGCGATGCTTCGTATTTTCGGCGCTGACGTTCGCGTCGTGAAGAGCGTGCCGTTCACGAACGACCAGAACTACTACCACGTTGCGCGCCGGATCGCGGAGCAGACACCGAACTCGATCTGGGCCGATCAGTTCAACAACACTGCGAATCGCAAGATTCACGAAGCGACGACCGGCGTTGAGATTTGGGACGCATTCGGAACCTCGTTGACGGCGTTCATAACCGCGAGCGGAACGGGCGGGACCCTCGGTGGCGTTTCTCGCGCGTTAAAGTCGCGCAATCCGAACGTGAAGACTGTAGCGGCTGACCCGATGGGCTCGGCGATCTATTCGTTCGTCAAAACCGGCGAGCTTGCGTCCGAAGGTGACTCGGAAGTCGAGGGCATCGGGATCAAACGCATCACCGACAATTTCAAAGACACGCCGCTCGACGATGCCGTGCGAGTCGAAGATCGCGCTTGGATCGCGATGTCGCAATGGATCCTGCACAACGAAGGTCTCTACGTCGGCGGGTCCGCCGCGCTCAACATCGTCGCCGCGGCGCGCTATGCAAAGACGCTGCCCAAAGACAGCCTCGTCTGCACGATTCTCTGCGACGGTGGGGAGCGTTATCGTTCCAAGCTCTACGACGGCGCGTGGCTCGCTCAACAAGGCTACATGCCGGAAATAGATGCGTTGGATCTGATCTAATGTCGTTGCGGGCCCCCACGGGGTATGTTGTCCTATTCGAAATGATGATGGGCCCGACGCTCGGGGGCCCCATGCGGAGCATGGGGGGCGCGGAGCCTGGGGCGGAGCGCCTTTAAAATGGAGCTCTCCAAGTCATACGATCCGGCGCAAGTCGAGCCGCGACTCTACGCCGAGTGGGATAAGAGCGGCGTCTTTCATGAAGATCCGGATCCTGCGCGGCCGCCGTTCATCATCTCCATGCCGCCGCCCAACGTCACCGGACGCGCGCATCTCGGGCATGCATCGACCTATACGCCGATGGACGTGCTGACGCGCTATCATCGCATGCTCGGCGAAAACGCGGACTGGATTCCCGGACAAGATCACGCGGCGATAGCTACCGAAGCCGTTCTGGTGCGTGAGCTCGCCAAAGAAGGCCTGACGCGCGATGGGCTCGGGCGCGAAAAGTATCTCGAGCGCGCCTGGCAATGGCGCGAGAAGTATGGCGGCGAGATTTACGATACGTTCCGGCGGCTGGGATTCGGTCCCGACTGGAGTCGCGACCGTTTCACGATGGATCCCGGTCTCTCGGCTGCGGTCAACCGCGTTTTCGTTCAGCTGTATCGCGAAGGGCTGATGTATCGCGGCGTGCGCCTCGTGAATTGGGACATCGGTTCGAAGTCGACGCTCTCCGACGCAGAAGTCGAGAACGAAGAACGTACCGGCAAGCTCTATCATCTGCGCTATCGCAGCGAGGACGGCTCCTTCGAAGTCGTCGTCGCGACCACGCGTCCCGAAACGATGCTCGGCGACACCGCCGTCGCCGTGCATCCCGATGATGAGCGCTACACCAAGCTCGTCGGGAAAACAGTCGTGCTCCCGATCCAAGGCCGCAAGATTCCGATCGTTGCAGATGCAGCGGTCGAGCGCGAGTTCGGTACCGGCGCCGTCAAGGTAACGCCCGCGCACGATCAGCTCGACAACGAGATCGGCGCGCGCCACAAGCTCGAGATGCCGATGGTGATCGGTTTCGATGGAACGATGACGGAAGAAGCCGGCCCCTTCAAAGGACTCGACCGCATCGCCGCGCGCGAAGCTGTCGTGAAGCGGCTCGAGCAAGACGGGGCGCTGGTGCGTGTCGAGGACTACGTGCACAAGGTGCCGATCAGCTCGCGCTCGGGCGAAGTCGTCGAGCCGCTGCTTTCATTACAGTGGTTCTGTAAGATGGAATCGCTGGCAAAGCCCGCGCTCGAAGCCTATCGCGACGGTCGAATTCGTTTTGTCCCGGAGCGGTTCGGACGCACGTACGAGCAGTGGCTGGAGAATATTCGGGACTGGAATGTCTCGCGCCAAATTTGGTGGGGACATCAACTCCCCGTTTGGTACACGCCTACGGATCACGTCGTCGTCGCGGAAAACGAAGAGGAAGCCAAACGAATCGCCCGTGAGACGTACGGCAGCGACGAGCTGCGGCGCGATCCCGACACGCTCGACACGTGGTTCTCGAGCGGATTGTGGCCCTTTTCCATCCTTGGTTGGCCGCAGGCGACACCCGAAATGAAGAACTGGTATCCCAATCAGGTGATGATCACGAGTCGCGAGATCATTTTCTTGTGGGTCGCGCGCATGGTGATGCTCGGAATACACTTTGCGGGCAACATTCCGTTCCACACGGTATTCGTAACGCCGCTCGTCTTCGACATTCATGGTCGCAAGATGAGCAAGAGCCTCGGAAACGTGATCGATCCGATCGATCTTATCGCCAATTACGGCGCCGACGGCACGCGCTTCGGGATTCTGCGCCAGATGCGGCTCGAGTCTCAAGAGCTTCGTCTGGACGAGCGCTATTGCGACGAAGCGCGGCGGTTCGCGAACAAGCTCTGGAACGCGCTCCGCTACATTCATTCGCTTCCGGAGGGGTTGCCGAAATCGGGGACGCTGCCGCCGGGGAGCGAACTCACGCTCGCGGACCGCTGGATCCTGACGCGCTTGCACCAAACGGTTGCCGGCGTGCAAGATGCGATCGATAGCTATCACTTCGGCGTCGCCGCCGATCGCATCATTCAATTCGGCTGGTACGAGTTCTGCGATTGGTATCTCGAATCGACCAAGCTCGGCGGTCCGACGCGTGCAAGCGTACTGTCGTTCACGCTCAACACGCTCGCTCGGATCATGCATCCGATCGCGCCGTTCGTGACCGAAGAGATTTGGCAATCGCTCCCACATGATGGTTACACGATCGTTACCGCGTCCTGGCCCGACCCCGCGGAGATTCTCTCCGACCCGGACGCCGCGACTCGATACGAAACGCTACGCACGACTGTCGACCGCTTGCGCAACGCGCGTCATGATTTCGGTCTCGCCGACCGCCAGAAGCTCAGCATCTTCGTCCCCGCGCCGCTAAGCCGGCAGCCGGACGTGCTGGATCTGCTCGCACTTCATGCCGGAGCCGAAATTCTTGCCGACGGGGCTGCGGAAGGGCAGAGCTTCGATGACATGATGAGCGCGATTCGCGTGAAAGCGCCGAGCGCGCAGCTGCGCGAGCGCTACACGAAAGATATCACGCGTCTGCGCGCCGAGGTCGAGCGCGGCGAGAAGAAGCTTGCATCGGAAAGTTTTGTAGCGCGCGCACCCGCGGACGTCGTCGCCAAGGAGCGTGAGAAGCTCGAGGGCTACCGGCGTGACCTTGAGCGGACCGAGCGGCTCTTGGTCGAAGTGAGCCAGTAATGTCGGTACGGGCCCCCGCGACCCGGCGCAGGACGCTGATGAACGCGGAAGAGATCGAGCGCGCGATCGCACGCATGGCCCATCAAATGGTCGAACCCGAGGAAGCGCAGGGCGGCCTCATCCTGATCGGGATCCGGCGTGGCGGCGAAAGCTTGGCGCGACGTCTAGCGGCCAAGATTGGGGAGATCTCCGGGACCGACCCCGGCCTGGGCTTTCTCAACATCAATTTGTATCGCGACGACGACGTCACGCACGAGCTTCCTGAATCAGACATCCGGCAGGACGTGCGCGGCCGTACCGTCATCATCGTCGATGACGTCCTATACACGGGACGGACCGTACGTTCGGCCCTGGATGCGGTCACGGACTTGGGCCGACCAAAGGCCATTCGCCTCGCCGTCCTGGTCGACCGCGGTCAGCGCGAGCTCCCGATTCAGCCCGATTATTCCGGGCGTGTCATCCCCACCAGCCGCCGTGAACGAATCGACGTTCGTCTCGCCGCGCAACCTACACCGAGCGATGATGTGTCAGTCGCCGACTGGGAGCATGCAAACTAGGTCAGCACCGCGCAGCCTACTCGACATCGACGACCTTTCGCGTGATGAAATCGCGTTGGTCATCCGCCGTTCCGGAGAGTTTCGAACCCAGCTACCCGACCGCTCGCTGCTCGCCGGCGTTCCGATTCTCAATCTGTTCTTCGAGGCCAGCACGCGAACCGCGACCTCGTTCACGCTTGCCGAGCAACGTGTCGGCGCCGACGTTATCACGTTTGCTCCGGGAACCTCGAGTCTCGGCAAGGGTGAAACGATCGCAGACACCGCGATCACGCTACGGGCCATCGGCGTGCGCGTCATCGTCGTGCGCCATCATGAATCCGGATTTCCGCGGCGGCTGGCCGAAGCGTTCGACGGCCACGTCGTCAACGCAGGCGATGGGACGCGCGCGCATCCGACGCAGGCTCTGCTCGATCTCGCCACGCTGCACGCCGAGTTCGGACGCTTCGAAGGGTTGCGCGTCGCGATCGTCGGCGACATCCTGCACTCGCGCGTCGCACGTTCAAATATCGTCGGCATGAAGATGCTCGGGATCGACATTACGCTCGTCGGGCCGCCGACGCTCTTGCCCGACGCCTTCGCGCAAGAGGGCGTGCGAATCGAGCGCGATTTCGACGCCGTCTTGCCGCACGTCGACGCCGTCATGATGCTGCGGATTCAGCGCGAGCGCATCGCAGCCTCGCTTCTCCCTGCCCTTGCGGATTATACGATCGGCTACCAGCTCGGCACCCAACGGCTGCGCGTGCTGCCTAAGGGAGCCATCATCTTGCACCCGGGCCCGTATAACCGGGGTGTCGAGCTCACCGATGAAGCGCTGGCCGATCCGCGCTCGCGCTATGAGACGCAAGTGACGAATGGCGTATTCGTCCGCATGGCGGCGCTCGATATGCTCGTCAACGGATCTGCGGTGCGCGCATGAGAGTCCTGATTCGCGGCGGCCGCGTCATCGATCCGTCGCGCGGCCTCGACGCCGTACGTGACGTTGCGATCGACGGCGGCATCATCCGTGCCATCTCGGAGCAAATCGAAGAACGTGGCCACGAAATCATCGACGCAACGAACTGCGTGGTCGCGCCCGGCTTCATCGACATGCACGTGCACCTGCGCGAGCCGGGGCAAACGCACAAAGAGACGATCGCGACCGGGACCGCGGCTGCCGTCGCCGGCGGCTTTACCGCCGTCGCCTGCATGCCCAACACGACGCCCGCGATCGACACGCCGGCGGTCATCGCCGAGATCGCACAACGGGTCGCGCAAGCCGGGTTGGCACGCGTCTATCCGATCGGCGCTATCACGCAAGGACGCAAAGGCGAACAACTCGCGCCATATCATGAACTTGCGATGGCCGGCGCCGTCGCCTTCAGCGACGACGGTTCGACCGTGGAGAACGTGCGCGTCCTTCGCAACGCTGCGCTTTACGCGCGTGACGTGAAAGGTCCGTTCATCTCGCATTGCATCGATGACGAGCTGCACGGCGATGCGGTGATGAACGAGGGAAAGCACTCAGCCATGCTGGGGCTGCCCGCGAGCCCCCGTCTGGCGGAAGACGTCATCGTCGCGCGCGACATTCTCGTCGCAGCCGATACGCACAAGCCCTGGCACATCGCGCACATCTCGACTGCGACGTCGCTCGACATCATTCGCTGGGCGCGCTCGCGTTCGACGGCGATAACGTGCGAGGTCACGCCGCACCATCTCTTGCTGCACGACGATCTGTTTGTCGATTACCACGCCCGAGCCAAGGTCGCGCCGCCGCTGCGCGGTGCGGATGATTCGGCTGCTCTTCGGGCTGCCGTCCGTGACGGAACGATCGACGTTTTCGCGACCGATCACGCGCCACATACGATGGAAGAGAAGGCGCAATTGCTCTCTATCGCGCCGGTCGGATTCTCCGGCCTCGAGGTCGCGGTTGGAGCATACGCGCACGCGATCCCGGATCTACCGCTCGATCGCTTCATCACGCTGCTCTCTACGCGGCCTGCGCAAATTCTCGGCGTCGAAGGCGGAACGCTCGCCGTCGGCGCGCGCGCGGACGTGACGATCTTCGGAGAACGTCCGTGGACGGTCGATGCGCGCACATTCTATTCCAAAGGTAAGAATACGCCGTTCGACGGGTTTACGTTCGAGCGCCGCATCGTTGCGACGGTCGTCGGCGGCCGCCTCGCATATCATGCGGAGCGCGGCATCATCGAGCCCTTGGCGTACGCGTGAAGGCTTCATTACTGCTCGCCGACGGCTCCCGCTACGACGGCGAAGGCTTGTCGGTCGAAGGCATCGCCCTCGGCGAGGCGGTGTTCTACACCGGAATGACGGGTTACGAAGAAGCCCTAACGGATCCGTCGTACGCCGGCCAAATCCTCACGTTCACCTACCCGATGATCGGAAACTACGGCGTGTGCGGCGAGTCGATGCAGCACAACCGGGTGTGCGTCGCCGGCGCAGTCATCAAGCGGCTTTCGCGTAAGCCGTCGCATTACACGAGCCGAATCGACTTGGGCTCGTGGCTCGATCAACAGCGCATTCCGACGCTGCTCGATATCGACACACGTTCGCTCGTAATCGCACTTCGCGAACACGGGACCATTGCAGCAGCGCTCGCGGTCGGCGAGACGGCCCTCTCGCATGCCGAGAAGCTCTTGACCGAATACGCGCGCCGTCATTCGACGGTTGGGCTCGTTGCGTCCGTCGCCGCCGAAGACGACTACGCTCCGCAAAACGGCAACGGTCCACGCATCATCGTCCTTGATTGCGGCGTCAAGCGTGCGATATTACAACAGCTCGCAGCTCTCGGAGCACGCGTTGAAGTGCTGCCGTACTCGGCGTCACTTGCCGAGATCGAAGAACGTAGGCCTGAAGCGATTGTAATTTCTCCCGGGCCGGGAGATCCGACCGATTTGAACGCAACGATCGATACGCTTCGCGCACTGATCGGAAAGATTCCGATGCTCGGTGTGTGCCTCGGTCATCAGCTGTTGGCGCTGGCGTGCGGTGCAACGACCTTCAAGTTGCCGTATGGACACCGCGGCGGCAATCAGCCGGTTAAGGATCTCCAAAACGGCGGCGTGTTGATCACCGCACACAATCACGGTTATGCCGTTGACGGCGGCACACTGCCCGGCGAGCTCGAAGCTACGATGGTCAATCTCAATGACGGCACCAACGAAGGCTTTCGTCACCGCCATCTACCGGTCGTCGGAGTACAATTCCATCCGGAAGCCGCTCCGGGTCCGCTCGACGCGCGGCATCTGTTCTCCGATTGGTTTGGCTCGCTGGCGTGTTCCGAATCGCGCTCTTCGCGGGCGTAATCGTTCTCGCGGTCGCGCCCGCGAGCGCGCAGACGCTGCCTGACCTAACGATTACAGCGCTTTCCGTTCGAAGTGATCGAACTTCGGCGCAAGAAGGTCAAGCATTTCATTTGCTCATTCACGTTCATACGAAGCAAAAAGGTGCGGAGCTTGCATCGCTCGTCTTGCCGGACGTCGTGAATCTCACGATCCTGGGCGACGAAAAGCGTACGACTCCGGCAAGCGGCGGAACGGATTACGTCGAGACGTTGACGGTTGCAGGTGTCAGTCCGGGCGAGGCCAGCGTTTCACCCGCGTACATCGACGCGCGTGATCCGTCGCGGGGCGACAAACCGTTCCGGTTCTCATCAAACAGGCTGCGCCTGCGTATCATCGCGGCCCGCACGACCGATTTGCACCCGTTTGTAAACACCATGCTCCGCGCCGGTCGTATCGCGCTGGGCGCCATCATCGGGCTCATCGCACTAGCTCTGCTCGCGTTCATGGTCGTTCGTGTTCGCGCGCTAGCCACCAAGCGCAAAGCGTATGTCACGTTGCCGCGTGCACGGCCCGTCACTGAACCCACTTCGCCGCCAGTCGATCGCATGGCGGCGGTGCGCAGCGCAACGCTTGCGCTGGCGAGCGCGCGTGCACGCAGCGACGCAGCCGGTCTGCGTACTGCTCTCTTCGCGCTCGCGGGCGCGCGACGCGACGAAACGCTTTCCGCGCTGCTCGCCCGAATAGCCGGCGACAGACGCGCGCTGGGCGCAGCACTTCGGGCCGCGGAGCGGGCGACGTTCGTCGACGAGTCGCATTTGCAGGGGGCCATCGACGAGTTGTTGGATGCGGTTCGCGCAGTGATTTCCGAATGAGCGCGCGCCCAGGCGCCCTTCGCGCCGCCGTCGAGCAAACGATCGTCGGGCAACACGTCGTCGTCGATGGCATGCTCGTCGCGCTGATCGCCAACGGTCACGTTCTCCTCGAAGGGCCGCCCGGCGTTGCGAAAACCCTGGCTGCGCGCAGTTTGGCTCAAGCCATCGGCGGAACGTTCCGGCGGATTCAATTCACGCCGGATCTGTTGCCGAGCGATATCGTCGGTACGCGCGTGTTCGATCAGCGCACGGGAAACTTCGCGACGGTCCCCGGACCGATCTTCGCGAACATCGTTCTCGCGGACGAGATCAATCGTTCGCCCGCGAAAGTTCAATCCGCGTTACTCGAAGGGATGCAAGAACGGCAAGCCACTATCGGCCCCGAGACGCTGCCGTTCCCGGAACCCTTCGTCGTGCTCGCCACGATGAATCCGCTCGACGACGACGGCACCTATGCGCTTCCCTTAGCCCAACGCGACCGCTTCGCCCTCAATCTCTACGTCGACTATCCGTCGCGCGAAGAAGAGGTTGCGATTCTCGAACGCTTCGGCGGAAGCGAAGTCCACCCGGTTCGCGACGCGGTGACGCTTGATGACATTCGCGAATGGAAGCGCGAAGCCGAACGAGTCCACTTGGAACCGCGTCTGCGTTCCTACATCGTCGACATGATTCGCGCGACGCGCGACCCGGACGGCACGCGCGGCCGCTACGTCGAGCGCGGTGCGAGTCCGCGGGCGGCTCTCATTCTGGCCCAGCTCGCAAAAGCGCGCGCCGTGTTCGAGGGTCGCACCTACGTCGTGCCGGACGACATTCGTTCGCTGGCCGTACCCACGCTGCGGCACCGCGTCGGATTTACGTATCGCGTCGCGAGCGAGAAGATCGACATCGTCGAATTGCTCGAGTCGTTCATCACTCAAGTACCGACGCCGTGAATTCCGCGATCCGCAACGCCCTGCTCGCCGGACGCCGGCGTCCGGTCGTGCGCGGAGGTACGCGTCCATATCCACGACGCGGCGACGGGTTCGAGATTGCCGAGCTGCGCGGTTATGTCGACGGCGACGATCCGCGCCGCATCGACTGGGCTGCAACGGCCCGCGCAGGCGGCCTCCAAGTCCGCGTCCTGCTTGAAGAGCATGCGCTGTGCTTCGCGGCAATCGTTGATGATTCGGCTTCGCTCGACGTCGGCCGCACGCGCACGCTCCGGACCGCAGCTTACGAAGCTCTCGATGCTTGGGCAGATGCGCTCGCGCGTGAGGATCGCGGCGCGCGTATTCTGTCCGACGCCGTCGACGCACCGCGCCTACTGGGAGCGCGCGCAGCGAGCCGGTTGCGTGAACGGCGCGAGATCGCGGCATTCGATCTGGATTCGGCATTACGACTTGCACGAGCTGCTTTGCCGCGCGATTCGGCCTTACTCGTCGTCAGCGACTTCTACGCACGTCTCGACGTCGAATTGCTCCGCGAGATCGGAGCGTTCGTCGATTCGACCGCACTCATCGCACACGATCCGTGGGCCGATGGGATGCCGCTACACGGTTTCGTCAATCTACGCGACGCCGAGAGCGGCGCAACGCGGTCGATCTTTCTGGGCGGCAAATCTCGCCGCAGGTTCCGCGATGCCGTCGCTCGCCGCGAGCGCGAGCTCGCAGAACAGTTTGCGTCCTGCGGTTGGCGCGCCGGGTTACTGAATGCAGACGACGGCGCAGCGTCCCTGGACGCCGCGTTCGGAATATGAGCGTTCAGCGCCCACTGGCACTCGTCCTCAGCATTCTCGTCGCTTTCGCGATTGCGTGGCTGATCGCCGCGCTCGGACGGCGCCGGCGGCGCGAAGCATTCACGTATTCGAATCTTCCATTCTTGCTGGATGCCGCGCAGATCTCGGCATGGCCGATGCGCGTGCTCGCCGGCGTGATCGCGCTCGGCGTTTTGCTCGGCGGCGTAGCCTTTGCCGGCGTCGGTCTTGTCTTACCGGTTCCGGCCAAAGACAGCAGCATAGTCTTATGTTTGGACACCTCCGGCTCGATGCGCGCAACGGACGTCGAACCGTCGCGTGAAGCCGCCGTACGCGCGGCGGCCCGCGCGTTCGTACAAGATACGCCGGGCGGAACACGAATCGGAATCGTCTCGTTCGCAACGTATGCGCAGCGCGTCGCGGATTTGAACGACGACAAAACAAGCGTGCTGTCTGCGCTCGATAATGTCCCCCCCGCGAACGGTGCGACCGCAATCGGTGATGCGTTGGCGCTTGCCGGGCAAATGTTACCAGTTCAAGGACACCGCGCGATCGTGCTCGTGACCGATGGAGTCAACAACAACGGCGTGGATCCGCTCTCGACGGCGCAACAGCTGGGCGCTCGCGGTATTTCGATCTACACGGTCGGCATCGGTACCAACGGGAGTGGTCTTGCAATCCCAGGGACTACGGAAGAAGCGTCGATCGATGAAGATGCGCTGCGTGAGATTGCAACGGCCGGCAAAGGCACCTACACGCGTACCGTCGATGCCGCAGCGATTGCCGCGACGTTCCGGGATCTTGCGCGCACGACCATTTGGGAGCGTCGACGCATCGACGTTTCGTTTGGACTCGCGATTGCCGGAGCCGGCGCGCTCGTCCTCGGTTTCGTCGGCGCACTCGCGGCAGGACGTTTCCCGTGAACACCGATCCCTTTGTGGAATTCGGCACCTGGTTCGAGCACGCCCAAAACGCAGGCTTCGACGAACCGAACGCGATGTCGCTTGCAACCGCGGATGCGAACGGCCGTCCTTCGGTACGCACGGTTCTCTTACGCGGCTGGGATCGGCTAGGCTTCACATTCTACACGAACTACGAGAGTCGCAAAGGCGACGACGTCGCGGCGAACCCCCAAGTCGCTTTACTATTTTTCTGGGGCAAGCTTTCGCGACAAATCCGCATCGAGGGTATGATCGAGAAACTGACGTCTGAAGAATCGGACGCCTACTATCAGAGCCGGCCACGGGGTCATCGCCTCGGTGCGTGGGCGTCGGCGCAAAGCCGCCCCGTCGGCAGCCGCGATGAGCTCGAAGCAAAGATGGCCGAGATCGAAGCGCGTTTCCCGGGCGACGTTCCCCGTCCGCCGTACTGGGGCGGATATCGCGTGCGCCCGGAACGATTCGAGTTTTGGGAAGGGCGCCCGAATCGCTTACACGAGCGCTTAGTGTATCGTCGTGACGGCGAGCTCTGGAAGATCGAGCGTCTCGCCCCGTAGCGGTGGGAGCCGCCAAAGCCAGAGCGTTCCCAGGACGAATTCGATCACGATCGCGAGATGCACGGCGCGAGGCCCGACTGATGCGACGATTGCCGCGCCGATCACCGGAGCTGCGATTTGCGGAAGCGCGGCCGCAAGATTCCATACACCCATCGCCGATGCCATCATCTGATTCGGAAGCACGACGAACGCGATCGCCCAATCGGCGGTAAAGAAGGCGCCCCATGCAATCCCGGCCAGCGTTCCGCAGATCAGCACCATGACGAGCGAGTGTGAGAGTGCCAAGAAGATCAAGGCCACGGCGATCGCAACTCCGGCGGCGCTGACGACGACGCGTTTGTCGGTCTGATCGGATGCCCGGCCGGCCAGCGCTGCACCCAGGACGCCCGCGAGAGTAAAGGACAGGAACAGCATGCCTGTGGTTTGGCGTGCGCTCGCATCACCGAAGACATCCCGTACGAAGAAGAACATGAAACCGACGAACGTGTAAAACCCCAGATTGATCAGCGCGCGCGACGCCAACAGCGTACGGAAATTACGATCGACGTGGAGGCGGGTGCGCGCCGTCTGCACCGGATGCAAGCCACGCAGATGGACGAACGTCACCGCGAACGTGAGCCCGAGAATGCTTGCGATCGCAAGGGCCGCGAAAAGATCGCCCGCAAACGTGGCGACGACCAGGCCGATGCACTGCCCGACAAACTGATAGCCACTCATCCACGCGGATGCCAAACCGCTGCGCGAGCGTGGAACGTGATCCGGGACCGCGGCTTGATACGGGCCGCCGAAAACGTTCATGCCGATTTGCAACGCTACGAACGCCACGATGAATCCGGCATACGCCGGGACCAAATAGAAGGCGATCAACGCGGGCAGTGCGATCGCAATGCCGGCGAGGTAAAATTCACGGCGGTGGCCCACGTCGGAACGCCGGCGATCCGCAAGAAACCCGATGACGACCTGCGTGATCGCCGCGAGCGTCGCGCCGCATGCGGCGACGATCGCATATGCGGTTACCGGATTCGGTAATCCCAACTCGGTCGTGCGTGCCTGCAACGAGATCCCCAAGATCGCGCCCCACACGACTTGAATACCGAGCCACAACGCACCGATTGCTGCGGGCTTGCCGTTCACGCCGGCGTCCTTTCTAGCTGGTCGCGCGCGTAGAGATACTCTTCGAGCGTGTCGACGTCGTAACAGATTTCAGGATCGCTATCGCGGATGGCCGCGACCGGAAAGCCGAGGGTTCGCTGTGCCTTGGCTTCGATCGCACCGATCGTGAGTTTCCCGAGGACGAATCGCAAGAGGAGTGCGGGCCCTAAGAGCCGCGCCATCCCGAGTTTGCTCTTCCGCGCGCCGAAAAAACGCGTCGCCCAGGAACGCACGGGAGCGATTGCGTCGGCAGCGATGAAGAAGACGTTGCCGTTTGCGACGCGTTCGCCACCAAGCTCGACGACGTGTTCGGGCGCATCCGGAAAACGACGGACGTACGCGTCGTGCTCTGCCAGCGGCATCGTGATCGAGTAACTCGCGCTACGCTGTGCGAAACGCTGAACGGCTGCGGCGGTGACGAAGGGAATGTCACTGGTCAGGTACAGGAGCGGCGCGCCCTCCCACGCAGCGAGTGCTCGCAAGACGTTTTCGCCGCCGTCCGTTGCAGCATCGATCACCGCCTCGACGCGGTTGCGGCAACGCACGCGAACCTCATCGCCACCGATCACGGCGAGTTTTGCAACGCCGGCACCGCGCGCTGCGTCGATCGCACGATCGAGCATCGTTGTCCCGCCCAGCCGGGCCAGCGCTTTCACGTCGGTTCCAAGCGTGCGAGCAAAGTCGCCTTCGACCAGACCGCCGGCAGTGATCACGGCATTCACGAGCGTCCTTTCGCCGCGACGCTTGGTTCCTCCAACAGGGACCCCTTCGAGGAAGCGTGGGCCTTGCGCGAAACCTCCCAGCGAATGCCCCGGCGGAACGTCCTCGTAATCGGCTCCGGTCCAATTATCATCGGTCAGGCAGCTGAATTCGACTACGCCGGTGTCCAAGCGTGCCGAGCGTTGCACGAGGAAGGCCATCGGGTCGTCCTCGTCAACTCGAATCCGGCGACGATCATGACCGATCCGGAAATCGCGGACGCGGTTTATCTCGAGCCCCTCAGCGTCGCGTCGATTGCGGCCATCATCGAGCGGGAAAAGCCGGATGCGCTTCTGCCGACGCTCGGTGGACAGACCGGACTCAACCTCGCCGTCGAGCTCAGCGAAGCCGGAGTCCTCGAGCAAAATAACGTCGAAGTGCTCGGAACTCCGATCGAGACGATTCGCCTAGCCGAAGACCGTCAGCGGTTCAAGAGCACGATGCTTTCAATCGGTGAGCCGGTTCCCTCGAGCGTCATCGTCACCGATGTCGAGACTGGAATCGCATTTGCCGCCGAGTACGGCTACCCACTCGTCGTGCGCCCTGCGTACACGCTGGGCGGAACCGGCGGTGGTCTGGTTCGCGATGAGGCCGAGCTGCGAGCCACGCTCGAATCCGGTCTCGCGGCGAGTTTGATTCATCAGGCACTGGTCGAGACATCGTTGCTCGGATGGAAAGAGATCGAATACGAGATCCTGCGCGATAAGGCCGACAATTGCATCGTCGTGTGCAACATGGAAAACATCGATCCGGTCGGTGTTCATACCGGCGATTCGATAGTTGTCGCGCCTTCGCAGACGCTTTCCGATCATGAATACCAGATGCTGCGCTCGGCGAGCATCAACGTCATTCGCGCGCTACGCGTTCAAGGCGGCTGCAATATACAATTTGCCTTGCATCCGCTGCGCTCCGAGTACCAGATCATCGAGGTAAACCCGCGTGTCTCGCGCTCGTCGGCGCTGGCGTCAAAAGCCACGGGCTATCCGATTGCGAAAATCTCGACGCGCATTGCGCTCGGCCAAACGCTCGACGAGATCCCGAATCCCGTAACGGGTCTGACGAAAGCCGCGTACGAGCCGACCCTCGATTACTGCGTCGTGAAGATTCCGCGTTGGCCCTTCGATAAGTTTCCGCTAGCAGACACGCGGCTCGGGACCCAGATGAAATCAACCGGCGAGGCGATGGGAATCGGACGCACCTTCGCAGCGGCATTGCTCAAAGCATTACGTGGACTCGACCTCAAGGTCGAGACCCTGACCGGCGCGCACTTCGCGGATTGGACGCAAGACGAACTGGAAGAAGTCCTGGTCCAGCCGACACACGAGCGCCTCGGGGCAATCTCAGAGCTGATGCGCCGCGACGTCGCGGTCGAACACATCGCCAAGATTTCGACCGTCGATCCGTTCTGGCTCTGGGAGATGCGCGAGCTCGTCTCGCTGGAAGAAGAGCTGCGCCGCACGCCCAGCGACGACGCAATCGAACGTGCCCGCGTCGCGGGTTATTCGACACTCGGCATCACGCAGCTCGTCGGTAACGACGCTCACGCGAAGCGTGACGGACGCGCGTTTCGTATGGTCGACACCGCAGCTGCCGAGTTTCCCGCAAAGTCGCCGTATTACTATCTTTCAATCGGCGAGCGCGACGAGATGCGTAAACCGCCGAAAGAAGCCGTCGTCGTCGTCGGGAGCGGTCCGATTCGGATCGGCCAGGGAATCGAGTTTGACTATTCGTCCGTTCACGCAGCCTGGGCGCTGCGCGATGCCGGCTGCTCGCCGGTCGTGGTCAACAACAACCCGGAAACAGTTTCGACGGACTTCGATATCTCGGACGTGCTCGTCTTCGAGCCGCCGGGCGCCGACGAAGTCGAGGCCGCGTGTAAAGCCAGCGGCGCGCGCGGCGTCATGCTCGCCTTCGGCGGGCAAACTGCGATCAATCTTGCGCAAGAGTTGCATGCACGCGGTGTCCCGATCGTCGGAAGCGACCGGCGTTCGCTCGACATGGCCGAAGATCGCGAGAAATTCGATCAAGCGCTGACGCGCCTTGGGGTCGCGCGCCCCAAAGGCCGTGCGGCGAAAACGTTCCGTGAAGCACGCGTCATCGCACGCGAGCTGGGATTCCCCGTCCTGGTTCGTCCGTCATATGTACTCGGGGGTCGCGGCATGGAGATCGTCTACAACGAAGGCCAGCTGGCATCGTACGTCGAGAGCGCCCAACCGCCGACGCCCGACTCACCATTGCTGGTCGACAAATATTTGCCCGGTCTCGAGCTCGAAGTCGATGCTGCATTCGACGGCGATAACATTTTGATTCCCGGGATCTTCGAGCACATCGAGCGCGCCGGGATTCACTCCGGCGACTCGATCAGCGTCTATCCGCCGCAGACGATCGACTCGAAGATCGAGCAGCAGATTGCGGACGTGACGTTCTCGATCGCAAAAGAGCTTGGGATCCGCGGCTTGCTTAACATCCAGTTTGTGTATCACGAAAACGAGCTGCTGATTCTCGAAGCGAATCCGCGCGCGAGCCGCACGGTACCGGTAATCTCGAAAGCGACCGGCATCAATCTCGTTGCGGCGGCAACGAGAATCGCGCTGGGCGAGAGCCTTACCAAAATGCCCTACGGTCTCGGCTTGCGGCCGCACGTACCGTTTGTCGTCGTCAAAGTTCCGGTATTTTCGTTCGCGAAGATGCGCGGGGTCGAAACGATCCTCGGACCGGAAATGAAATCAACCGGCGAAGTCCTCGGCATCGATGAAACGTTTCCGGGCGCACTTCGCAAAGCGTTCGAAGGCGCTGGGATCCGGATGCCGCGCAAAGGTGGCCGTGTACTCGTTGCGCTGGCGGAACACTCGAACGATCCGCGCGAAGCGCAAGCGCTGCGCAGGTACGTCGATCTCGGCTACACTCTAATTGCACCGCCGACGACGGCCGAACGCCTCGCAGCAGAAGGCATCATCACCGAACGCGCGGATGACGTCCTCGACCTGGTTGGGCGGCGCGGTGTCGATCTCGTCATCAACACGGTCACTGGGACGCGAGAGGCGACCGAAGGCTATCGCTTACGACGTATCGCGGCGGAAACGAACATCGCTTGTCTCACCAGCATCGATACCGCGGCTGCGCTCGCGCACGCGCTCGAACACCCCGCCGGTCCCCCACGTTCACTACAAGAGTATCACGAGCTCGTCGCAGGATCGCAGAAGGCATCATAGATGCAGCCCGCAAGCACGCAGGCGCCACGCGCATTCGTGCTCGGCGGTAACGCGAGCACGCTGGCGTTCACGTCGAGCTTTGTCCCCGAAAAACACCAGCTGACGATTTGGCTCGTTCCGCTTGCGTGGACGCCGATCGGTGTCGTCCAAGGTGAAGCATGGCAGAAAGTTGGGATCGCCTCGGATAATATCGGCGGCTGGACGGACGAGACGTTTGCGCCGGATGATGAACATGCATTCGTGACCTCGCTTCGCGACGTCGAGCTGCTGACGCGAATCGGCTGGTCGGCCGAAGCTCCGGAGAAACTCGATGAAACGTTGCTCCTCAACCCGGAAGAGATGCCCGAGGATGTCTTGGATGCGCTGACCGTCCCGGCGGAGATTCTCGTGAGCTGCCAGGTCTGCCGCCGCACGTGCGTTCGCGATCATTTCGCGTGGAACGAACGGCAACTGTGTGCGTGGGACTATCACGCGCTCGTTTTCGGGCGGCGTGGGCCGTGGCGCGAAGAGCCCTATGAAGAACGCTTGTGGGAGACGATTCCAAATCCGCGATACGTCGTTCCTCATCTGCTCGACGACCAGAACGTCGATCTCGTTCTCTCGCTTGCGGGAGTCGACGAATCGGTTGGACGCCGCGTCATCGACGAGCTCATGCGCGCGGAAGGCGGCCGGCCATATATCGCTGCACGCGTCGAAGCCGGATTGATGCTGCTGCGGGAACGGCCACCGAGCCCAGCATGAGCTCGCGCGCGATCGCTCGGCTCGGAGCCCTGTTCGTCCTGTTGTTTCTCGTCCTGACAGCTGCGCAAATCTACGTACAGGTGATCGACGGGCCGCAACTTTGGGCGAATCGGTTCAATCCGCTGCGTTCGAATCCGGCCGAGCACCGCGGAACGATCGTTGCGAGCGACGGATCGGTGCTCGCGAAATCGGTCGCCGGCAAGCGGATGTACCCGGAAGGACCGCTCTTGGCGCAAGCGGTCGGGTACGCTTCGCAACGCTACGGTGAATCCGGACTCGAAGCATCGTTCGATTCGTTCTTGGCGGCGCCGGCACCCCAGAGCAATCCGCTCATTCAGTTGCGCAATATCTTTGATCCCCACTCCGAAGTGCAAGGTGCGCGCGTCGTCACGACGATCGACCTTCCGACCCAGCGTGTTCTGTACGCCGATCTTTCGCGCTATCCGCGCGCCGCAGGAATCGTGCTGGATCCGGTGACCGGCGACGTCCTCGCGCTCGCGAGCGTGCCAAGCTTCGACCCGAACCGCGTCGACTCGGAGTTCGCGCATCTTTCGAGCGATCCCGAGAGCGCGTTGCTTGACCGCTCGACGTCCGGGCTGTATCCGCCCGGCTCGACGTTCAAGATTTTTACCGCCGCGACGGCACTTGCACTCGGCGTAGTGACGCCGCAAAGCCGGTTTCACGATAGCGGGTATTACCCTATCGGCAACTACACCGTGCACGACAACGAAGGCGAGGCGACGGGCAATCAAGATTTGGGCGGCGCATTTGCGCTCTCGTCGAACGTCGACTTTGCACAGATCGCACTCAAAATCGGCGTCGATCGCTGGTACGACGCCGTTGCGCAATGGAAGATCGGCTCACCGATTCCGTTTGACGTGCCCTCGGAGAGCGCACACCTGCCCTCGCGCGACGAAATGACGCCGGGCGTTCTTGCGCAGCTCGGTTTCGGGCAGGCCAATCTGCTCGTCACGCCGCTGCAAATGGCGCTGATCGGTGCCACGATTGCCGGCGGCGGGGCGATGCCTCGTCCGATTTTGGTGCGGGAAATCGATACGAGCGAGCACCGGGTAGTTACGCCGCAAGAACATCTCGACGAGCCGATCTCCGCAGACGTCGCAGCCGAGGTGCGCGATCTCATGCTGGGAGTCGTCACGCACGGGACGGGAACCGCCGCGGCGCTGCCGGGGATCGCGGTCGCCGGAAAGACCGGGACTGCGACGAATCCTGCCGGTAGAGCGCATGCGTGGTTCGTTGCTTTCGCTCCCGCGCGAGCGCCACGCGTCGCGGTTGCGATCGTGGTGGAAAACGCGGGCTACGGCGGAGACATTTCCGCACCGATCGCACGTGACGTCATGCGCGTGGCTCTAGCTCGCGGACATTGATGCAAGAGAAGATCTTTAACGGCAGATATCGGCTCGACCGGCGCCTTGGTGACGGTGGTATGGCCGTTGTCTACGCTGGGACCGATGTGCTCTTGCGGCGTCACGTCGGAATCAAAGTCTTGCGCGAACAGTACGCAGCAGATGAAGACTTCGTGCGCCGCTTTTACAACGAGGCGCAATCCGCTGCGCGGCTCTCGCACCCTAACATCGTGAACACCTATGACGTGGGGCGCGAGGACAACACCTACTACATTGTGATGGAGCTCGTCGACGGCACCACGCTCGCCGAGATGATCCGCAGCGACGGCCGAATTCCCGAGCCTGTCGCGATCGACTACGCCGCGCAGATGTCGAACGGTCTCGCGTACGCGCACCGGCAAGGCTTGCTCCACCGTGACATCAAGCCCGCAAACATCTTGATTACCCACGATGACGTCGTCAAGCTTTCGGATTTCGGCATCGCACGCGCGCTCACGCAACAAACGCTGGCCGTAACGCAACCCGGCATGGTGATGGGGAGCGTTTATTATATTTCGCCGGAGCAAGCACAGGGGCACGACCTTCGCGAGACTTCGGATCTGTACAGCGTCGGCGTCGTGCTCTACCAAATGCTTACCGGAAAGCTTCCGTACACCGGCGAGTCGCCGGTCGCAGTCGCGCTCAAGCACGTGAGCGAAGCGCCGCCGCGCATTGTATCCGCGGGCGTTGAGGTGAGTCCGGCGATCGCTTCGATCGTCGACCGCTTGCTGCAAAAGAATCCGGCCGATCGTTTTCAGTCCGCAAGCGAGGTCGCGACGGCGCTGCGCGAAGCGCGTGAACGGCCCATGGTTGCGGCGGCAGCACCGGCATCAACTACCCCCTCGACACCTTCGGACCCGGATCAACCCGTTCCGATGCGGCCACCGCCGCGACGTTCGCAAGCGACGCCGCGTCGTGGGTCTGAAAACGGTGATGGCGCGGAAGTTTCCTACGATACGGCACCCCAGCGATCGAATCTTGGCAGAAATATCGCGCTCGCCGTCGCACTCATCTTGGCGATTGCCGGCGGCTACGCGATCTTCGGCGGTGGAATTCCGATGCTCTCGGGGATCAGTCTCGCCGATGAAATCGGTCACAACGCAATCGATGCGCAACGTGACTTGGAAAGTCACGGCTTGCGCGTCAAGTTGGAAGGCGTGCCGAGCGACACGGTTCCGCAGGATCAAATCGTTCGCGAAGATCCATCACCCGGGACGCGCTTGCAGAACGGCAGCGATGTCACCCTATACGTTTCGACGGGCGTCGCCCCGAAAGCGCTGGTGAGCGTCAACGACTTCACGCTCGCCGACGCCCAAAAAACACTTGACCGCGAAGGCTTCAAATCGAAAATCGTCGAGTCATATTCCGCCGACAAACCGAAGGGTACCGTCTTCCGAACGACGCCGAAAGCCGGCGATATGGTCAAACCGGGCAGCACGGTCGTGCTCAACGTTTCCAAAGGCCCGGCGCCGATAACGTTGCCGAGCTTTGTCGGACGCTCGCTCAACGACGCCCAAACTTTTATCTCGCGGCAGAAGTTGGCCGCGAACGTTCAGCGCGTCGCGCTCGACGGCGTTCCGACCGATCAAGTTGCCTCGCAGGATCCCGCAGCCGGCTCCGAAGTGAACGCAGGTTCAACCGTGACCCTCACGGTCAGCACGGGACCGTCACTCATAAATGTTCCGAATGTCGGCGGACAAACGATCTCCGATGCAACTTCGGCGCTGAGCTCCGCCGGTTTCACCGCGAAAATTACGTATAGCATCCAGGCCGGTGGCGACGGAACCGTACAACAGCAAGATCCCGCACCGAGTCAAACAGCGCCAAAAGGCTCGCCCGTCAACATCATGGTTGCCGTGCCCGGAACCGTGCCGAACGTCAGCGGCATGACGCTCGACGCTGCGCAAGCCGCCTTGTCGCGCTTTGGTTACAAACCGGGCAACATCAGTTACGTTCAAGAAGGTCCACCGGGTACGGTCGCACGCTCCGAACCACCGGCAAACACGCAACTCGACGTCGGTGAGAGCGTGAGCCTGTACGTGAACGGCGCGGCCCCCCCACGGTGACCGTAAGCAGAAACGGTAGCGAGCATCGCGTTCTCGGCGTCGATCCCGGCTTGCGGACGACGGGCTACGGAATCATCGACGTCACCTCAGGGCGCGCGAAGCTCATCGAAGCCGGCGTCATCTCCCCGAATCCGCGCGCAACGCTCGAAGAACGGCTCACGGAGCTCCACGCGGCGATGGTCGAGATCGTCCGGACGCTGCGTCCGGATTGCATGATCGTCGAAGAGCTGTGGACCGCGTACAAGAATCCGTCGACGGCCGTCTTGATGGGACACGCGCGCGGCGTGCTATGTCTGGCCGGCGGCGAAAATGGGGTCGCAGTTCATACGCTCGCGCACGCGCTCGTAAAACGGGCACTGGTCGGAAACGGCAGCGCTCGCAAAGAACAAGTGAAGAAGATGGTCGTTCAGCTGCTCGGTTTGCAGCGGTCCCCGCAACCCGATGACGTTTCCGATGCGCTTGCGCTTGCCATCGCCTACGCGTTGCGTAACGGGGCGCGCGTTCGCTGATGTTCTCGAAGATTACCGGAACGGTCGTCGAGCGGCAAGGAGATCGCGTCGTCCTCGAAACCGGCGGACTCGGCTACGACATCGTTTTGCCACCGTGCGTCTCGAACAAGGTACCGTCTTCGAGCGGAGTTCCCGTGACGCTCGAAGTCTACTCGCACTTGCAGATGGACGGCAATGCCGGCCGTTTTACATACTTCGGGTTTACGAACGCCATCGAACGAGAGTTCTTCGAGGCATTACTTTCCGTCGCGAGCATCGGACCGAAATCTGCGGCGCGCGCCTTTGCGCTTCCAATGGCACGCATCGCGCGAGCGATCGACGAGGGCGATCATGCGCTCTTGCGTACGTTACCGGGAATCGGCCAGCAGAAGGCGCGTGACATCGTAGCGAAATTGCAAGGCAAGGTCGCGCGATTCTTGCTGATTCGACCTGCAGACGAAGCGGCTGCGCCGCCTCCGAAAGCCGCGATGCCGGAGTTTGCAGAAGAAGCATTGGCCGTGCTCTTACAGCTCGAGTACAAGCGGAACGACGCCGAAGCCCTTATACGCGAATCGATGCAACGCCAACCGGATATTGGCGATGCCGAACGCTTGCTCGGGGAAATCTATCGGACGCACGCGAACGATGAAAAGCGGTGAGCGAAGCTCGAAAGCGCCTGCTGGGACCGGACGACGCCGCAGAAATACCTGACGACGAGCGGCGAGCCGTCGACCCGAAAGCCGCGCTCGAAGACGAAGTTTACGGCGCGTCGCTGCGGCCGCGCTCGTTCGATGAATACATCGGACAATCGACGGTCGTCGAAAACCTCAAGATTGCGATCGACGCCGCGAACAAGCGGGGTGAAGTCCTCGATCACGTCTTGCTCTACGGACCGCCCGGGCTGGGAAAGACGACGCTCGCAGCGCTCATCGCACATGATTTGCACCGCTCGTTGCGCCCCACGTCCGGACCGACGCTCGAGAAACCAAAGGACCTCGTCGGCATCCTTACGTCGCTCGAGGAAGGCGACGTACTGTTCATCGACGAGATTCATCGCCTTGGATCGGTCGTCGAAGAGTTTCTTTATCCGGCAATGGAGGAATTCCAGATCGACTTCGTCGTCGATCGCGGTGCGTACGCGAAGACGCTTCGGCTTCCGCTCAAGCGTTTCACCTTAATCGGCGCGACGACGCGCCAGGGTGCGCTCTCGGCGCCGTTGCGCGAGCGTTTCGGAATCGTCCATCATCTCGATTTTTACGAACAAGGTGAGCTCGAGCGGATCGTCACGCAAAGTGCTGAGCGTCTGGGCGTGCCGATGGACGAAGCCGGCGCCACGATGATCTCCACGCGCAGCCGGGGAACCCCGCGCATCGCCAATCGGTTGCTGCGCCGGGTTCGCGATTTCGCCGAAGTACGCGCCGAGGGCCGCATCACCGCCGTGGTTGCGGACGAAGCTTTGACGCGCGAAGGCGTCGACCACCTGGGACTCGACAAGCTCGATCGTGCGTTCTTGCGGACGATCGCGGAGCATTACGGTGGTGGCCCGGTCGGCATCAACGCAATCGCTGCCACGTTGACGGAAGACGTCGAAACGCTTGAAGACGTCGTCGAGCCGTATCTGCTGAAGATCGGCTTCGTACAGCGCACCGCAAACGGCCGGCGTCTGACGCCCGCGGCGTTCGCGCACCTTCGTATAGCTCCACAATCCGCGCAGCCTCGGCTTTTGTGACCCGGCGCACGTTCATACGCCGAACCTTTGCGGGTCTGTCGGCTGCATTCGCGTTCGCAATCGGATCGCGTCGCTCGGCGCTTGCAACAGGTGGACTCGATCCCGATTTGGGCACACCACCGCCGGCGCCGAATATGCCGGCGACACTCAATCCATCGGTCCGCATTCTGCTCGCCGCCAACGCCGATCCGGCGCGCGTGATCGCCGATCCATCGGCCGCAACATTTTCTTACGCCGGAAAAGCGTATCGTGGCGGACCGAGCGTCATTCTAGGTTTGGATCACCGGCCCGCGTTGATTGCAACGTTGCCGATCGACGCTTATTTGTACGGTGTCGTACCGCTCGAGATCGGACGTGGGTGGCCCGATGCAGCGCTTGCGGCGCAGGCGATCGTGGCGCGAACCTACGCGCTCTCGCATCGCGTAACCGGTCGCAGCTACGACCTCGTAGCGAGCACATCGGATCAAGTTTGGGGTGGCCTCGACGCCGAGTCGCCGCAAACGAACGCTGCCGTCGATGCAACCGAAGGCCAGTTGGTGACATACGCGGGCGGCCTCGCGACGGTGTTCTACTCCGCGTCTTGCGGTGGACACACTGCGGATGCTTCCGCGCTCTGGGGCGGCGCCGATCTCCCCTACCTGCGCGGAGTCGCCGATCCATATTGTGTGGGATCCTCGCCGTATAACAATTGGACCGCGACAACGACGGTAGGAGCGCTGCTCGGGGCGCTGGGTTCGAAGGCCGCCACCCTCGGCGCGATCCAGTCGATTGCACTCGAGCCACCGCCTTTGGACCTCCGGCCGGGGATCCGCATCACCGGGTCACTTGGGACCGTCGTCCTCAGCAGCGCCGAAGCGCGCAGGGTCTTGGGTCCGTCCCTCGTCCGGAGCAGTCTTTGGCATATCCTTACCGTTCTAGGCGATCCGACGCAGGCCGCGACGAGTCTCAGAATCGAAGGTAGTGGATCGGGTCACGGCGTGGGGTTATGTCAATGGGGCGCTCGGGTGATGGCGCAGCAAGGCCGCACTCCTAAAGAGATCGTGAATTTCTATTTCCCCGGGACCCTCGTAACCAATGAGTGAGACGCCAACCGGAACAACGCTGAGTGAAGCCGACCGCAAAGCCGTGCGCTTGCGGCGCTATATCGATTTGATCGTCGAGGACAAGCTTTCGTTCACGTTGCTAAAAGCGGTTGCGGCGGATGTCTCGTCGACGGGCATGCGAATTCTCTGCGATCAGTACTTGCCGCCCAAAACGAAATACCTATTTACGATGAAGCAAGAGCCCAATGTCGCGACCAAGGGCGAAGTGCGTTGGGTTCGGCCTTCGGCCCCGAACATGCATCAATGCGGTGTGCTCTTTATCGATCTGACAGAAGAAGATCGTCAGAAGCTCGAACGTTTCCTCATGATGGAACGCGAACGCGCCGTTATCGCCTCATCGCCGGCCGCCGCAACCGGACAGCTCTCGGTTCCGCCGCCGGGCAGCCGGCGTTCCGAGGGAGACTCAAACGAAGCCGGAACGTCGCGGGCGGCTAATCTATAGATTTTGACCTCGGCGGCAGTGCGGCCTATGAGTACGACGTACCGCCGGAACTGATTGCGCGCGCGCCGGCAAACCGCCGAGACGCTGCGCGTTTGCTCGCGCTATGTGCGGACGGCAAGATTGAGCATCGGACGTTTAGCGAGCTTCCGATGCTCCTGCGTCCCGGCGATCTGCTGGTGCTGAATGAAACCGCCGTGATTCGCGCGCGCTTGCGCGGACGCCGCGTACCGGGTGGCGGGAACGCGGAGCTGTTTCTGCTGCATCCGGCGGACGACTTGCGCTTCGACCGCAATGCGACGCGCTGGCTCGCGCTCGTGCGTCCCGGGCAAAAACTCCATCCCGGCCGGCAGATTGCAATCGGTGAGGACGCGACAGCGACGATCGAATCGCACTCCGGCGGCGGCGCTCGAATCGTACGTTTCGACTCACCCGTTTCGGTCGGTGAACTGCTCGAACGATACGGAGAGGTTCCTCTCCCACCCTACATCGGCGAGGCCGGGCGTGCGCATGCGGAGCGCTATCAGACGATATTTGCGCGCGTCCCGGGAAGCGTAGCGGCGCCGACGGCGTCGCTGCACTTCAGCGACGAGGTGTTTGCCAATCTACATGCGCGCGGGGTCGAGATCGCACGCATCGTGCTCGATGTTGGACTCGGCACGTTTCGTCCAATCCTCGAAGACCGGCTGGATGCCCACCCGATGCACGCCGAGCCCTATGTCATTCCGGACGGTGCGGCAGCCGCGATCCGGCGCGCTCGCAAGGAACGGCGCCGCGTGATCGTGGCGGGGACGACCGTGATGCGCGCGCTCGAAGCCTCAGCTCTCCAAACGGGAAAAGTAATCGCCGGTACGGCTTCGACGGACCTGTATATCAAGCCCGGCTTTCGGTTTCGCGTCGTCGATGCGATGGTGACGAACTTTCATCTGCCACGCTCGACATTGCTCGTGCTCGTGAGCGCTTTTGCGGGTTACGAAGCAATTCGGCGCGCGTATGCCGAAGCGATCGAACAACAATACCGTTTGTTTTCATTCGGCGACGCGATGTTTCTCGAAAGGGCCGTATGACCGCGTTCAACCCCGCATTGGTCGAAGAAGCTTTCGAAGACGACGTCGAGGGAACCGCGGACTTCATTCGCTCCGTGATCGGCCGCGTGCGCGAGAACTGCGAACGCATCCGCTCGTCCGCACGAGCCGGTGACGCTGCGGCGGTGCATGCAGCCGCGCATGCGGCTAAAGGTTCGGCGGGACACCTCGGCGGCGCCGATGTTGAAAAGATCGCCGCAAGGATCGAGCTGTCCGCAAAAGAGGGAACCATCGAAACGTCTGAAGTGGTCGACGAGCTCGAACGCGAGATCGGGTCGCTCGAAGCCACGGCGGAAGCTTACATCACTTCTCGCGCGGCGAAACCCGCATCGTCTTGAAATCCGTGTACCACACCATACCGTGTGCGGCATTCTTTTGCTTGCGCACGAATTTGCGGCGCGTATAATCCACGTCGACGTTCGCGCTGGCGCGCGCACGGCTATGATATGCGGCGATCGATGCCGCCATCGCGATCTCGTCGTCTGCCGGCGTGCTGCGATCGTTCGTCGCTAGGACAACGTGCGCGCCCGGAACGTTACGCGCGTGAAACCAGAGATCGTCCGGCCGCGCAATTGAGAAGGTGACCTCCGCGTTTTCACGCGGCGAGCGGCCGACGTAAAGTCGCGCACCCGAGGGAAGGTCGATCGCGGCGATCTTGCGGCGCGTGGCGGCCTGCCGGCTTCGCGCCTTGCGATCCAGATCGGATTCGATCTCATCGAGCGAGTCCGGATCAGCGCGCTCGATTTCCCAGCTGAGTGTCTCGAGCTCAGCGCGTTCGCGTTCGAGACTTTGCCGGCGTGCAGCAACGCGCGGTAACGCGGAGTTGGCCTTCTTGTAGCGTGCGAAGAGCGCGCTCGCTTCATCCTTCGCGGAAGAACGGTCATCCTCGGGAAGCTCGTGGAGCTGCGCGTAGATCCGCTCGCCTTCGGCGCGAAGCTTGTCTCGCTCGCCGAGATTTTGCTCGCGCTGCGCAATCTGATCGAGTTGCGCGCGAATCGCCTCATCACGACGGCGGACCGTGCGCAGCAAGGCTTCGCGCGTTCGTTCGACTTCGCCGGCGCCGCGGCCACTGTTCGCCGCATTTGCCGCTTCGGTGAAAATGGGAAGAAGATGCGCGACAGTCGCGTGCTCGAGATCGCCGAATTGTGCAAGAGGAAGGACGTGGACTTGCACTAGCTCGCCGTTTTTTCGATAGACGTGCAGCGGTCCGTCGTTCGAGGCGGCTGAGTCCGCTGCATCCGATTGTGACTCGAACCATGTAGCGAGGTCGGAGGATGAGAACCGGAGCGAACGCGCTTGCGCGGCGAGCGATGTCGCTACCAAGCGCGGGAGCGCCGGCAAATAATCACGCAGCGCCGCCAGCCACGCGCCGGGATCGGAAAGCCGCGCTTCAAAGGTGGCGCGGTCGATGCGTGCCTGCTGAAGCGGAGGAAGCTCGTACGAACGGCCGACCTCGACGCTGCGTTCCTGATTTTCAGCCGGGGAGAACGTCTTTGCAGCGGCAACGACCGTCTCGCCCCGCAGTGCGACGACGTTGCCGAAACGGGGGACGAGCTCGAGAATCAAACGCGAGGACGACTCGACCCCGAAGCGCGAGCGAGCTCCGAACTCCAGGGCCAGCACCCGGTCGCCGGCGCGGGCCCGTACCGACGCGAGGGTTCCGCCCCGGATTATCGCCCCAGCGGCACGCAGCCAGGCCGGCTCGGGATCGAGCGACAGCGGTACGTCCTCTTCGAGCCAGACCAGCGGCGGGGTCGCGAACGGTTCGATCTGCAAGGCGGCGGCAGCGCCTTTCCCACCGAACACGATCTCGACGCTTGCCCGGTCGGTAAGGCCGACGTCACGGACCCGGCGCCCGGCCAAGGCGCGGTCGAGTTCGCGGGCGGCGCGACGAATGAGGAGGTGATCGGTCAGCATTGCGAGGATTTCGTTTGTTTGAAGCTCTTCGCGGAGGATCTTTGGCCGGTCCAGGCTTGCTCTTCGTCGTGTCGGGGCCGTCGGGTGCCGGGAAAGATACGCTCGTTGCAGAGCTTCGTAAGCGGTACGACCGCATTCGCTACTCGGTCTCGGCCACGACGCGTCCCGCGCGAGCGGGCGAGGTACACGGTCAAGATTATTTCTTCCTGACCGCAGAGGAGTTCACAGAGCGGCAAGCCGCGAGTGACTTCCTCGAGACGCGAATTTATAACGACCACTCCTACGGCACCCCACGTTCGTTCATCGACCAGACCCTCGAGCAGGGTTACGACGTGATCATGAAGCCCGAAGTCAACGGTGCGCTGGCCGTCAAAGCGGCGTATCCCGACGCGGTCCTGATCTTCCTGCTCCCGGATAAATTCTCACACCTGCGCGCGAGACTCGAAGCTCGCCGCAGCGAGACGATGGCCGAAATCGCGGCTCGCCTGGAGATCGCTCACGAGGAAGTGCGGTACGTACGCCGCTTCGACTACCTCGTCGTCAACGAACAAGCCCACCCCGAACGCGCAGTCGATGACCTCGATGCGATCCTACGCGCTGAGCGCAACAGAATCTATCGCTGGACAGATCAAGCGATAAGGACTTTGGAAGAATCATAATGGCAGAAGAACCGGTTTTTGGAGACTTGGACGGTCTTATGGACCACGTCGACTCGAAGTTCACGCTCGTGAACATCGTGACGAAGCGTGCCAAGCAGCTGAACAACGCCGCGCCAGCCCTGACCGACAAGGTAAATCCGAACAAGCCGGTCTCGACAGCTTTGAGTGAGGTCGCCGCTGGGAAGATCCACTACAAACGCACGCGTGAGGGTATCAAATAAGCCATGTGTGGCATTGTCGGGTACGTCGGCGACCGCGACAGCGTCCCAATCATTTTGGAATCGCTGCGGCGCCTGGAGTATCGTGGATACGATAGCGCAGGCATTGCCGTCATCGAATCGGACGGCAAACTGCGCGGCTCGAAGGCTGAAGGGAAGCTTCAGAGGCTCGCGGAGCGGCTGAATAACGGCGAACAATTGCACGGCGCGATCGGCTTTGGCCATACCCGCTGGGCAACGCATGGCCGGCCTTCGGATGCCAATGCGCACCCGCATCTCGACTGCAGCGGCAAAATCGCCGTCATTCACAACGGCATCATCGAGAATTATTCCCCGCTGCGCGATGAGCTGTTGCGCAACGGACACGTCTTCCGCAGCGAAACCGATACTGAAGTCCTCGCGCACATGATCGAGGCTGAACTTGCTGCAGAAGGCGACCTGCTCGGCGCGTTGCGCAAAACGCTGGCACGTGTGCGCGGCGCGTATGCGCTCGGCGTTCTTTCGCAAGACGCGCCGGACCGTATGCTCTTTGCCCGCAACGGCGCAAGCCCGCTCGTCGTGGGATTCGGTGATGGCGAAACATTCGTCGCGTCCGACACGCCGGCTATGCTGCAGTACACGCGTAAAGTGATCATTCTGCGCGAAGGCGAGATGGTCGAAGTCACCAAGACCGGCGCGCGGCTCATGGACTTTAACGGAAATCCGATCGAACGCGAGATCGAGCAGATCACGTGGGACGCCAGCTCGGCGGAGAAAAGCGGCTTCAAGCATTTCATGCTCAAGGAGATTTTTGAGCAGCCGAGCGTCGTCAAGGAAACACTAACCGGACGTATCGACGAGTCGAACGACGTGCAGCTGGCCGTTGAAACGAAGATCGATGCGGCGCTTTTGCGCGCAATGACGAAGATTTCGATCACGGGCTGCGGCACGGCGTATCACGCGGGCATGGTCGGCATGTATCTGCTGCGTGCGCTATGCAAGCTGCCGGTCGAAATGGAGCTCGCCAGCGAATTCCGGTACGGCGATCGCGCCATGGACCCGCGCACGCTTACGATCGCAATGTCGCAATCCGGCGAGACGGCCGATACGATCGAGGCATGCCGCATCGCGCAGGCCTCCGGCGCGCCGATCCTCGGCATCTGTAACGTCGTCGGTTCGCATCTGACCCGCATCGCGGATGGCACGCTATTTACGCGCGGCGGCCCGGAGATCGGCGTCGCCGCCACCAAGACCTATCTCTCGCAAATCGTCGCCATGGTGCTCTTCGCGCTGTATCTGGCGCGCGTTCGCGGGACGACGCCGCTGGAAGACTTGCGGCGTATCGCCGAAAATACAAAGCTCCTGCCGGCCGCAATCGACGTCGTGCTCAACACGTCGGATCAAATTCGCAAAGTAGCGCGGAAAATTCGCAAGGCGCGCAGCGTGCTGTTTATCGGACGGTATGTTAATTTTCCAACGGCAATCGAAGGTGCTCTCAAGCTAAAGGAAATCTCGTACATTCATGCTGAGGGCTACGCCGCCGGCGAGATGAAACACGGACCGATCGCGCTGCTCGATCAACGCGTCCCGGTCGTCGCCGTCGTAACCGATGGCCGCGTTCGCGAAAAAGTGCTCTCGAACGTCGCCGAAGCCAAGGCGCGTGAAGCGCCGATCGTACTCGTCGCAAATCACGGCGACGAAGATGCAGCCTCTCTCGCGGATCACGTTTTTTGGGTGCCGCGCGTCGACGAGCTGCTCTCACCGCTCGTCAACGTCGTCCCCTTACAGCTGCTGGCATACCATATCGCGGATATCGACGGCAAAGACGTCGATCAGCCCCGCAATCTCGCCAAGACCGTTACGGTAGAATGATACAAGCCTCAGCCACGGAATTGCGCGAGGACGGAAGGCTTCCAACCGACCTTCGACCCGTTTTGATCGAGCCGAACTTTCTCGAATTTGCCGAAGGCAGCGCGCTGATCACAGTCGGGCGCACGCGTGTCCTTTGCGCAGCGACGCTCGAGGAACGCGTCCCGCAATGGATGAAAGGCCGCGGAACCGGCTGGATTACCGCCGAATACGCGATGCTGCCGCGTGCGACACAGGAACGCACCGCCCGCGAGAGCGTCAAAGGACGTCCCGGCGGACGGACGCATGAGATCCAACGTTTGATCGGCCGCGCGCTTCGCGCGGTCACCGACATGAGCGCCCTCGGCGAACGCACGCTGTGGGTCGATTGCGACGTGATTCAAGCTGACGGGGGAACGCGCACCGCGGCCATTACAGGCGCGTACGTCGCGATCGCGCTCGCGTTGCACAAACGTTTCGACGGTTCAAAGTGGCCACTGCGCGCACAGATCGCGGCTACGTCGGTCGGCATCGTAGAAAACCGTTTATTGCTCGATCTCGCCTATACGGAAGACAGCCGCGCCGAAGTCGATATGAACGTCGCCATGACCAGTCACGGCGAACTAGTCGAAGTGCAGGGCACCGCCGAAGCGCATCCGTTCTCGCGCTCCAAGCTCGACGCGATGCTCGACCTCGCAGCGGCCGGCATCCAAGAGCTCTTCACCGCGCAGGCGCGTGCGATCGACGCAGGGAGAGCCGACTCTGGCTCTTGACGTGGGCCGGCTCCGCGCGCTGGTAGCGCAAGTTGCCGAGTTTCGCATCCGCGATCGCGCAATGACCTCGGCGCAAAAAACGATGGAAGCGATCTTGACGGAACGTGAACCGACGGAAGAAGAGGTCGGCCGGTACCGGTGCGCTGTCGAACGCTATTTCTCGGGATTCGTACGCGAGGCGCGTCAGCGGCTGGACGAGCTCGATCGCCGGATCACGCAGGTCAATCAGGTCCAATTCAACCTGCAGGCAGAGCGCGGCGTCGCATTACGGCGCGTCGAGCTGACGCAAGGCGTCCTTTCCGGAGTCGCTGAACTCGCCAACTAAATGGCAGCAAATCCGCTCGAAAGCGTCGGCCGTGAAACGACCGATTTGCTCGAGTATGTCGGCGGCGTCGCGCTGCTCGGAGGCGAATCCGCAAGACTGATCGCCGGGCTGCGCATTCGCGTCGCCGAGACCTTCAATCAGGCCTATCTGCTCGGCGTGCAATCCTGGTCGATCGTGCTGTTGACCTCGCTGTTCACCGGCATGGTGATCTCGCTGGAGTCGGCGGTGCAAGCCGTGCATTACGGCTTTGGCAGTTTGGTCGGCTCGGCGGTCGCATTTGGGTCGTTTCGCGAGCTTGGCCCGATGCTCTCGGCCGTCGTCGTGGCGGGCCGCGCCGGCGCCGCGATCGCAGCCGAGCTCGGCTCGATGGTGATCACGGAGCAGATCGAGGCGCTCGAAGCGCTCGGGCTTTCACCGGTGCGCATGCTGGTCGTCCCGCGGCTCGTCGCAATGCTCCTGATGCTACCGGTGCTCACGATCATGGCCGACATCGTTTCGATTCTCGGTGGAGCCTGGCTCGCAAATCAGGTCGCGCATATAGACTACGACACATTTTTGACGTCGATTCGCCAAGGTGTAGCCATCTCGGACATGCTGCTCGGTTTGCTGAAGACATTCGTGTTTGCCGTCATCATCGTTCTGATCGGGTCGTATCAAGGCTTGCGGACGCGACTCGGTGCGGCCGGCGTCGGCATCTCGACGACCGGTTCGGTAGTCATCTCGATCATCTTGATCTTCATCACGAACTTTTTGCTGTCGTACATTTTGTTCGGCAGCAATTTCGGAGGCGGCTGAGATGGCCGTCATCGCGCGCCTCGACGACGTCACGCTCGCGTATGCCGAGCGCGTCGTGCTGCAGAATCTTACGCTTGATATCGTCGAGGGTTCGATTACGTGCATCGTCGGACTCTCGGGTGCCGGAAAATCGACGATCCTGCGTCTGCTCAACGGACTGCGTAAGCCGACCCATGGACGCGTGTTCGTGAAGGGTCAAGATCTCACTCAGCTGACCGAACGCGAGCTCGTGAACCTGCGCCGGTCGATCGGGTTCTCGTTTCAATTTGCCGCGCTCTTCGACAGCCTGAACGTCTATGACAACGTCGCGCTGCCGTTGCGTGAGAACATGCACCTCCAGGACGACGAGATTAAACCGCGCGTCACCGAAGCGCTCGAGACGGTCGGACTCGCGGGCACGGAAGAGAAGTATCCCGCCGAGCTTTCGGGCGGCATGGTCAAGCGCGTCGGTTTTGCGCGCGCGATCATCACGAATCCCGAGGTCGTTCTCTACGACGAGCCGACAACCGGATCCGATCCGATCATCACGCATCTCTTGACCGATACGATCATGCACTTGCGTAAGAAGATGAACGGGACCGCGGTCGTGGTCTCGCACGACCTACAGAGTATCTTCATGATGGCGGACTATGTAGCGATGCTTTTCGAAGGCGCGATCATCGCATACGGGACCCTCGCCGAGATGCGCTCATCGATCAACCCGATTGTCCAACAGTTCTTGCAAGGAAGCGAGGTCGGACCGATTCCCATATGAGCAGACAAGCTATCGTCGGAGCGTTTACGCTCCTTGGCCTCGTCGCAATCTTTGCGGTTTACTTCGTCCTCGCGAATTTTTCTGCGCGCGTCAACGGGTATCAGACGGGAATTCATTTCGCAAGCGCCGCCGGCCTCACAAAGGGCGCGATCGTTTACGAGAGCGGCGTCCAGGTCGGTACCGTCTCGGAAATCCAGATGCTCGACGACTTCACCGTCGACGTCGTCTTGCAGGTCGCCAGCTGGGTCGACATCCCACGCGACTCGGATTTCATCATCTCGGCGCCGCTGACGGGGTCCTCGACGCTCACCATCGTCCCGCCGCGGAAGAAGAAGGAACAGCTCGCGCTGCTTCCGCGCTACGTTCTGCCGATCGATCAGCAGCCGCGCGGCAAGGAACCCGTATCGATCCAGGAGCTACTTGAGTCCGGTCGCGGCGAGCTAAACAAGTTCGACGCGCTGTTGACTGACCTCACCCGGCGCGAGCCCCACCTCATGGATCAGCTCCAATCCGCGATCGCCAACGCCAATGCGCTTGCTGAGACCGCCAATGGAGCAATGCAACAGCTCTCGCACAAGGGTCTGGCCTTGACCGATACGCTTCAACGTTCGCTCGACACGGCGAGCGCCAGCATCGTCGATCTGACCGGTCAGCTCGATTCGACGGTTCGCCGGAACGGCGGCCGGATCGATACGCTGCTGACGTCGTTGAATCGAACGGCAGATTCGCTCGCAGTCGCCACCGACTCACTCAAGAGCATGGCGACCAACCCACAGTTGCGCGCGCAATTGACGGATACGGTCTCCCATATTCAGATGGCAACGGCGAATATTGCGACGCTGACGTCCGATCTGCGTAACGCCACCGAGAATCCGCAAACGCAGGGTCAGCTGCGTGACACGCTGGCTCATATCGATGCTGCAACGCAGCGTGCCACCTCGCTGCTGGGCGCTCTCGGCGGCACGAGCTCCGTTTACGGCGTCGATGCGGGCGCGACGTCCCCGCCAGCGAGCGCTCCGATCATGCCGCCGAGTCCGTCACCGTACGTTCCGTCACCGACTCCGAGCGGCGTTAAGCAGCAGAGCGGCGAGTTTCACATGACGACTGCGCTGCGCAACCGCATCGGCGACCTCGCGAAGAACCTGATCGAAGTGCAAATCCGGCTCGACGAGCTGACTCCCAAAGCCGCCGACGTGCCGAACAACGCGTTACTGTCAAACGATAAGGGACCGCAGAGCGACTTTAATGTCGTCGTTCTCCCGCACTCCGAGTCGCAGGTTTATGCGGGCGTGAACGATCTCTCCGGAAGCCAAACTTGGAACCTCGCTCTGCGTCAACAGGTCGCGCCGGGCGTCTTGCTTGGCGGCGGCATTCTGTACTCGCGACTCGGCGTGATGGGACTCATCTCGAACAAAGTCTTCGGGTTCGAAGGTCTCGCGTACGATCCGCGCTACGGGTTCGTCGATGCGTACTTACGCTTGCACGCGACCGGGAACATCGACCTCTTTGCGGGTGAACGTGACTTACTCCATTCGGAGCGCCGCACGGTCTACGGTTTGCAATATCGTCTTCTCGGAGGATCCTCGGCCAGGCCGTGATCCCACTCAGAGCGGGAACGCGAACTCCGACGTTCCCGTTTGTAACATACGCTCTGGTCATCGCAAACGTTGCGGTCTTCCTTCAGGAATTCTACGCGCCGAACACCGACGCGTTCATCGACGCATTTGCGCTCATTCCATATGACGTCACGCATGGTGTCGTGCTCGCCGCGCCGAGTCCACCAATCCCCGCGCTGACACTGTTCACTGCGATGTTCTTGCATGGCAGCTTCCTGCACATATTTTTCAATATGCTGTTTCTGGTCGTGTTCGGGCCGGCGATGGAATACACGTGCGGATCGTTCGGCTATCTCGTCTATTATTTGGTCTGTGGGATCGTCGGCAACATCGCGCAGGTCGCAATCGATCCGGGCAGCCACGTTCCCGCGATTGGAGCCTCCGGCGCAATCGCGGGAATCTTGGGCGGCTACATCGTGATGTATCCCACCAGCCGTGTCGGGACGGTCATTCCGATCGGCTGCTTTCCACTCTTTTTACGCCTGCCCGCGATCCTCGTCATCGGCCTCTGGGCTGCCGTACAGTTCGCGCACGGTTGGGGCGCCATCACCCATCGGGCGATGAGCGAGCAGGGCGGAGGCACGGCCTATTTCGCGCACATCGGCGGCTTTGCGTCCGGCGTAATCCTCTTGCCGCTCTTCCGAAGAGCGACCCTACGCGCACGACGAAGATAAGGCTGAGCATGGAACGGCAAGAGAAGAAGAGACGAATCGGGATTTTGGGCGCCGGAGCGCAGGGAGCGCTCTTTGGTTGGCATCTGGCTGCTGCCGGCGACGTGACCTACCTGGATGTCCGATCGGAGCTTTGCGCAACGCTCGAACGCGACGGCGTCACCGTCGAGGGCCGGACACCGCGAAGGGTGCGCGCCGCGACCGATCCGTCCGCGGTCCTGGAGTCCGACGTGATCTTCGTGTTCGTCAAAGCGTACGACACACTGCGCGCGCTCCGTCCGCTTGGTGGCCGGCTCGATCCGGCGACGACGATCGTCTCGCTGCAAAACGGACTTGGCAATGAGGAAGCGATCAAAGCTGCGCTTGGAAGTTTCGTAGCGCTCGTCGTCGGCGCGACGACGGAGATGTCGATTACAGAAGGCGACGGCGTCGCCGAACGCATCGGGGAAGGACGTACCGTCATCGGAAGCGCCGGCGCATCATCCGGCACCGTCGAACAAACAGCCGCGCTGATTGCATCCGCGGGTCTCGACGTGCGCGTCGCTTACGACATTCGCTCGCACTTGTGGGGCAAGCTGATTGCAAACGCAGCAATCAATCCGCTTAGTGCGCTACTCGATTGTCCCTCGGGAACGATTCTCGAAGATGCCGACGCTTCGTCGCTCGCGCGCGCGATCGCACTCGAAGCAGCAACTGTTGCCCAAGCCGCGCGCATTAAGTTGCCGTTCGCCGATGCGTGGACGTACGTTCGCGAGATCGTCGAGTCGACTGCGGGCGTGCGGAGCACGATGGCGATCGACCTTGCAGAAGGGAAGCGAACCGAGATCGACCAGATCAGCGGCTCGATCGTTGCGGCCGGCAGACGCTCGCAAACCCCGACGCCTTACAACGAGTCGCTGTTGCGATTGATCAAAGCGCGCGAACGTGCCGCGACCGTCGAATCAACGCGAGCTAGCGTTTAAGCGCGACGTTCTCGACGGCGACGAAAAGGGGCGGCTGTAGACTCGTCCATCGTACTTCGTGCGTGGGTTTCCTCAAACTCGCTCCGTATAAGCTCAGCCGAAAGGTGCGTGTAGATTTCCGTCGTCGCAGTGCTCGCGTGGCCAAGGAACTCTCGAAGAAAGAGAACATCCGCGCCCCGTTCCCGCATGTGTGTTGCAACGGAGTGCCGCAGGATGTGAGGATGCGCGTTCTCGTCGGAGATGCCGGCGAGAAGCATGTACGTACGCACGACTTTATAGACTTGTGATTCGCTTATACGCGCCTTGGCTCGGCCTGTAAAAAAAGCACCGGTCGGCGACGGGGGACGGAGATCCGCATATCGCCTCATGGCTTCCGCGGCATGCGTCGTCAACGGTACGTAACGAACTTTGTTGCCTTTCCCAAGCACGCGCATGCTGCGGCGTTGCAAATTGACGTCCGCCTCGTTCAATCCGACGAGTTCGGAGCGTCGAAGCCCGCTCGAATAGAGGCATTCCAAAATCGCTCGATCGCGCGCAATTTGAGCGGCATCGAGGCCGGCCGGCGGCGCCATGGTTAACACCCGGCGAACCTCGTCGACGTCCAAGACTCCCGTCAACTCACGGCGCCCGAGCTTGGGCACCGGTATATCGCTGGCGGGGTTATCAGCGCGCCGCCCCGAGAACCGAACGAACCGGTAGAACTTCCGAAGACATGAGACCTTTCGGCGAATCGACCGGTGCGCATACCGTCGCGACCCTTGAAGCCAGCGCGTATAGCCAATCAAATCGGTGGCGCTCGCTTTTTCAAGCCGATCGTACGGCGGCTCGCGATGCTCCGCGGGATCATCGTTTTTGCCAGACGCAAGAAACGACCCCAAATGCTCGAGGTCACGTTGGTAGGCAACGATCGTTCGGGGTTGCTGGCCTTCGCGAACCAAAGAGTCCGCGAATTCGTCGATAAGCGGATCCTTGGATCGGAAATCGGCCGCCTCATATCGCCTCGTTCGGGCCATGCTTCTCCTCACCAACCCAGTAACGATAATCTATATTTCCGTTACTCAGGAAGAGAAGAAATCCCTGTAAATCGCTATTTTCTTCAAATTGGGCGCGCTAACGCCGGCATTGAAACTCAGCCCACTTAACAGACCTCTTCATCCGTCGCTGTTAGTTCGCAGGGCACTTTTGTCGTATTCGGAACGTTCCCAGGCCACACGTCCAAACACAGTACGGACGAGTCTTTTATATCTGCTTAGGAGGCTGCATGGGAAAGTTTGCGCTGTCGCGCAAGGGATTTCTGAAGGGGACGGCAGTCGCGGCGGGAGCGGCGACATTCGGAGCTCCGGCGTTCATACCACGGCTCGGGGAAGCCGCTGACCAGATCAAGATCGGTGCCATTGATCCGCAGACCGGGACGTATGCCGCGCTCGGTAAGGACGAATTCAACGGCATGCAGCTCGCGCTCGAGGCCTGGAATAAAAAGGGTGGCGCGATGAATCGCCAGGTCGTTCTCCTCATGGAAGACTCGGCTGCCGACCCCGGCGTCGCCGTCCAAAAGGCGCGCAAGCTCGTCAATCAGGACAAATGCGTCGCGCTCATCGGAAGCGTGTCAAGCGCGGTTTCTCT
The DNA here is from genome assembly GCA_036489885.1 of Candidatus Baltobacteraceae bacterium. Classification (NCBI taxonomy): domain Bacteria; kingdom Bacillati; phylum Vulcanimicrobiota; class Vulcanimicrobiia; order Vulcanimicrobiales; family Vulcanimicrobiaceae; species Vulcanimicrobiaceae bacterium. The sequence goes on along the minus strand of DASXEW010000001.1, from coordinate 909,954 downwards.
TTCAGTTGGGGGTGCGGCGAACTCGATGGGCGTCCTCTACATGGACTCCGGCGGTCACACCGACACGTTCACGATGAAGGAATGTCACTGGAGCAGTTTCCAGATCTGCCACCCAACCTGGATGCTCACGCACGCGACCGGTTCGACCTTCTCGAAGTTCGGCAAGAAATGGTACGCCATTACGCCCGACTATGCGTACGGTCACTCGATCATGGAAGGCTACCAAGACGTTGCGAAGCAACTTGGCGCGACGCTGGTCGGGAACGTTTACGCACCACTTGGTACCAGCGAGTGGGGATCGTATCTTCCGCAGCTCGCCTCTTCTGGCGCAGACGTCTTCATCTGCAATCCCGGCGGTAACGACTTCGTGACCCTGATGCAGCAAGCCGGCAGCTACGGGATCCTCAGCAAGATGAAGGTCGGCGGACCGCTTGCGGATCTCGAGAACTTCTGGGCGCTGCCGAAACCGGCGCGAATTGGGTATTGGGGCGTCGAATGGTACTACGACAGCGATTTGGTCTTGGGTAAGAAGCCATCTGCTCACGCCTTCGTCGCCGAATACCGCAAGCGGTTTAAATTGCCACCCTCTCCACGTAGTGCTTTCGGCTACCTCGGAATGGACATGTTACTGAACGGCATCAACACTGCCAAGAGTACCGACGCCGTCAAAGTTGCAAGAGCTCTCGAGGGCAAACAATTCGACTCGCCGATTTTCGAAGGCGAGGCGTATTTCCGCGCACAGAACCACGCCCTTATGTGGCCGATGTGGGTGGGCAACACCGTAGCGAACGGGACGCCTGGGGATCCCTACAACGTGATGCATATCGAAGACCGGGTTGCGGCGGACAAAATTGCGCCGTCCGTTTCGTCGATCATGGCGGTCTGTAAGCTCGACTATCCCTCGTAACTTCTCTTCTCGGATTCACCAAGGGGCCGCGCTTGCGCGGCCCTAATCTTTTGTCCGTGCAGGACTCGGCTGCATTACTGACATCCGGCATCCTCAAGCTCGTTTTCGGGCCGCGCGAGGGATGGGATTTCGCCGTGCGTCTATGGGACGGCACGACACTGGCGGGTTCCGGCCACCCGCGCTTCACGCTCGTCCTCCGCGATCCGTCGGCGCTCCGAACGGCGTTCACGCCACCGCTCGACCTCAACCCCGGCAAGGCCTACGTCGAAGGCGTCATCGACATCGAAGGCAATGCAGAGGCAGCGGTCGACGTGATGGCGCACGCATTTTCCGACGTCCCCCCGCATCGCATCGCCGCGCTCGGCATCCGGCTGCTGCGCCTTCCGAAGGCGCAGCCGGTCGATAGTCGTCCGCAACTGCAGCTACGCGGGCGAATGCACTCGCGCGTCCGTGACGCCGAGGCGATCGGCTTCCACTACAATCAACCCGTCAACTTCTACCGTATGTTCCTCGGTGAGGACCTGGTCTATTCGTGCGGTTATTACGACGAGGGAATCGATTCACTCGAAGACGCGCAGCGAGCCAAAATCGATTACACGCTCCGGAAACTCCGCGTTCGCCCGGGCGAACAATTACTGGACATCGGATGCGGTTGGGGTACGCTCGTGATTCGCGCCGCGAAGATCTTCGGCGCAAAAGCCCTGGGCATCACGCTGAGCCGGCGCCAATTCGAAGAAGCCCGGCGGCGCATTGCCGACGCCGGACTTGAAGGTCGCGCCGGCGTCGAGCTGTGCGACTACCGCGATTTGGGTGACCGAACGTTCGACAAAGTCGTGAGCGTCGGCATGATCGAGCACGTCGGTCGCTCGCGGCTGGCTGAATATTTCCGGACCGCGCTACGCGTCGTACGACCCGGGGGCTTCTTCTTGAATCACGGCATCGCCGATGAGACACCGCAGCGTCGGGGTTTTCGGTCGAGCGGTTTTCTCGCGCGCTACGTTTTTCCCGACGGTGAGCTGATTCCGATTTCAGACATGCTCGACGTCGCAGAACGAAACGGCTTCGAAGTGCGTGACGTCGAGAACTTGCGCGAACATTACACGCGCACATTGCGCGATTGGATCAATAATCTCGAGGGCAATCGCGATGCGGCGATCGCGGCCACCGACGAACGCACGTATCGCATCTGGCGGCTTTACATGGCGGGCAGCGCCCAGGGATTCAATCGCGGAAGCATGGGGCTCTTTCAATCGCTTCTCGGCAAACCCGACGTCGAAGGCCGGACACCTGTTCCATCGACGCGTCGCGATCTCTATCGGTCCCCCGCTATGCAACCACCGGCGCTCGCCGTTAAGGAGCAGGTGTAGGCAACACTGCGCCGGAGCGAAGCTCGCGCACACGTGAAACAACACGATCTGCGGCTCGTTGCCATGTAAACTCGGTGCGCGCGCGAGCGCTCGCGCGTGCTCCGACTTCACGCCCTTCGTCACGATGCTCGTAGAGATGGCGCATTCTTTGCGCGAGCGCCATACGATCGGGCTCGAGAAGCCAACCCTCGGCGCATAATTTGACGTCGTAAACGCGATCGCCGATCGAACGACGCCGTGCCGGTATGCGATACGCAGTTGAATCGTCGAGGAAATCGTCGGCTGCACCGCCGGCGGTCACGATCACGGGCAGACCACACGCCATTGCCTCCAGAATAGGCATGCCGAATCCCTCGCCCCGGTATGGAAACGCCAAGCAATCGCAGCTGCGATACAACGCTATAAGCTCCGCCATCGTAAGATCGCGATCGTTATAGACGATCTCCGGACTGCCCGGCTGACGCTGCGCTGCGAAAATCTTTTCGCGCTGCGTCACCATGCGATAGAATCCGCCGAGTCCGAAATCTTTGACGATCAGCGTAACGTCGTCGTCCGGACGAAAGGCAGCAAGATACGCATCGAGCAGCACGTCGATTCCTTTGCGCTCCAGCGTTCCGCCGATAAACAGGAACTTGAAGCTCTTCTTCGTCCCGAGGTCGTAGCCGCCGGGCTCTCCCGGCGAGAAAATGTCCGGATCGACACCGTTCGGAACGACAAGCACGTTCGCGGGATCGAAGCCGGCCGCGAGATACAAATCACGCACGTAATTTGACGGACACCAAACCTCATCGACGCTCTGCCGCATCGCCGAGACCCAACGTGCCGGAAGCGCGCCATATTCCCAAGGCTGAATCTGTACGTATCGCTCGGTAGGCGGGCGTTCAAAACTCGGATCGCCACACGGATGGCGGACAAAAACGTCGCTTGCGACAGGCGTGCGGTCGATTCGCGCACGCATTGCCTCAAAACGCGGGTCGGCAGCCACGAACGGTTCGGCCTGCGCTTCGTCCGGCCGGAAAACGACCTGCAGGTCGGCGCTCGCAGCGAGAATTCTGCCGAGCTCGCGGTTGATGATCGACATCGAGTTGAGCGTCTGGAGCTCGCCTTCCCAAACGAGCAGCGGACGTTCGCGTGAGGGTTTCAGCTTGTCAACCAGCGGAGCATACGGTGCACGTGCAACGCAATACGTGTCCTTTTGTCCGGCGGGTTCGTAGCCGGCACTGATCACGTGCATTTCGAGATCTTTGAGCGCCTCACGCAGCGTCACGAGCGGATACGGACGCTTGTGACTTATTTCAAACCAAAAAAGACGGTCCCGAACCTCGGGGTTCTCCCAGTTCCAGGCGCGCAGGACGAGCAATCCGTCCGGCTTGAGGGCGCGTTTACATGCGCGTAAAAACTCGACGACTTCGTCGCCCCACATCGTTTCGAGTACGTGCGCGACGTGAATCCCGTCGAAATCCTGTTCGTATTGTAAGACGGTCTGAGCGTCGCCGAGGATGGCTTCGAGACCCCGCTCACGCGTTTGCTTGACCATATCCGGATCGTGGTCGATACCGACGCCGCTAATTCCACGCTCGCGAAGCAACTCCAGAAAAACGCCGGTCCCGCATCCGAAATCGAGGACGCGCGTGCACGTTGTGAGGGCCTCGACATACGTGTGATGCCAGAGCTTGAAATCGTTGTCTTGCTCGGCGGAACGATGGAAGAGAGAAAACCGCTGCCGCCCAGGCGGCATCGGCCGAAGATTAGCGTCGCTCAGGAGACGTAACTAACGTTGACGCTGCAACCGGCGTCTTCCGCCGCTTGCAATACCGCCAGAACGTTTTCGATCTCCGTGTCGACGTCAATGATTTGATCCGCAGTAATTCCGGCGGGCGCCGCGTTGTTCCACAGAACCCGGCGGGCCGTTTCGAGCGCGAGGCGCAAACGCTGCGGAGTCGCTTCCAAAACTGACCAATCCTCTGCAGATTCGGCAGGAACGACGCGCCAACCGACGCCGACGAGCGCTAACTCGTCGTCGTACGCATGCGGCACCGCACCAAGCGGCTCAATCGAACGCCGCTCGGATGCCGTCAGCGGCACGTCCGTCTCTGTTAGACGCAGCACGTACCGATAAAACGACGGGCTGCCGACAGAGCAACCTCCGACGGCCGACCCGACGTTGATGCTGACCATTGCGTTCAGGGTTCGCCTCGACTGGCTAGCCCGGCCTCCTAGGCTGGAATGAGGTCGAGCTCACGCACGGCATCTCGCTCCGCGCGAAGCTCGGACAGCGTCGCCTCGAACTTCTTCTTCCCGAATTCGTCCTGCGTAATTCCTTCGACGATCTTCGAAACGCCGTTCTCGGTGCGCGACGGATACGAGAAAATCAAGCCCGGATCGACGCCGTATTCACCGGTCGAACACCGGCAAACAGAATACCATTCGCCCGCCGGCGTAGTGTGCGTCAAATTGTAAACGCCCGTAATCGCGGCATTTGCCGCGGAAGCCGCCGACGATGCGCCGCGCGTTTTGATAACTTCCGTTCCGCGGTTCTGTACGGTCGTAATGAACTCGCCCTCGAGCCAGGCGCGGTCCTTGATAACCTCAGGAACCGGCTTCCCGCCGATCTTTGCGTGCGCAAAATCGGGGAACTGTGTCGCCGAATGGTTGCCCCAAATTGCCATTTGCGTGAGCTCGCTCACGTCGACTCCCGCCTTTTTCGCGAGCTGTGTTCGTGCGCGCAGCTCGTCCAGCGAGGTCATCGCGAAGAATCGATCCTTCGGGACGCGCGGCGCGTTGTTCATTGCAATGAGACAATTGGTATTACACGGGTTTCCAACCACGAAAACGCGTACGTCGTCGGCGGCGTTATCGTTGATCGCCTTACCTTGCGCGGTGAATATCTGCCCGTTGATGCGCAACAAGTCCGAGCGTTGCATATCGGCTTTGCGCGGGACGGCGCCGACCAAGACAGCCCAATTGATGCCTTCGAACGCTTCGTTCGGATCGGAGCTATAACTGACTTTCTTGAGCAACGGAAACGCGCAATCGTCGAGCTCCATGATCGTCCCGCGGAGCGGCCCGAGCGCCGCTTCCAACTCGAGAAGCCGCAGCTCGACTTCGGTGTCGGGGCCGAACATTTGACCGGACGCGATGCGGAACAGCAACGCATATCCAATTTGCCCGGCGGCACCCGTAATGCCCACCTTAACCCGCTTACTCACTCTGCTGTGCTCCTCGTAATTGCGACAAAAGTTGCTCGTGATTGCGACACCTGGCGCTTCGCGACCGCTTAGGCGGCGTCCCGTTCCCGGACACTAACGCCGACGTGTGAGATCCCAAGCGTCCAGGTTTCGCAGTCGATTTTGTGCCTCGTAAACGCGTCACGCATTGCGTTCGCGATTGCCGGACCGTTCGACGTGCAGAGCGCGAGCACGCTTGGGCCGGCGCCCGAAAGCGCGATTCCTAGCAGCCCCTCAGCTTCGATGCGAAGACATTCTGCAAGTCCGGGGACGAACGCAGAACGATAAGGTTGGTGAAAACGGTCGCCCATCGCGACGCGCAAATTCGTGAGATCGCCCGACGCGAATGATGCGGCAAGTAAGGCGGCGCGTTGAACGTTGTAGACGGCGTCTTCCTTGCGATAGCGATCCGGCAGAATCGCACGCGCTTCGGCCGTAGGTAGCTCGATGTTCGGTATCGCGACGATAGCGCGCACGCCTGACGGGGGCTCGAATCGCAAATAGGAGGGCGCGTCTTCACCGCGTTGCGCCGCGATCACGATTCCGCCTAAAAGGGCGGGAAGTGCGTTGTCAGGATGGCCCTCGAGATCCGTAACGATCTGCGTCAGCGTTCGTTCACTGACTTCGGGCTCGACCAGCCGCGCCGCAATCGATGCGCCGAGAACCCCGGCTGCCGCGCTCGAGCCGAGTCCTTTTCCGAGCGGGATCGGATTTTCAACGCTGATCTCGATTTGCGGACGCGATGAACCTAGGATCGCCGATAGCCCGCGCTCGATCTCGCCGGCGAATCCCGAATGCGTCGGTGCATGCGGCCCTTCAACAAACGTGAGCCTATACTCGCGTGCTTCGGTAACCGTAGCTCGCAAGCGCAGGTCGAGCGCAATTCCGATCGCATCGAATCCCGGGCCCAGATTCGCAGAGCTAGCCGGCACCGAAATCTGAAACATCAGCCGGCCTTCCGCGCCAGCTCATCCAGATGACGGCGTGCATCATTCGCATTTCCAACACGTGCGATTGCGTTCGCAAATGGCGCCGCGCCCGCATGATACGCAGCGGCATACGCCGTGTCTTTGAGCATGTGACCGGTAAGCATCAACACAACGTCGTCATCCGGCGCCACGATACCGCGCTCGACGAGCACGCGCAGCCCGGCAAGCGATGCAGCGGATGCCGGTTCGCATCCGATTCCATCGAGGCCGACCACCGCACGTGACTCGGCGATCGCTTCATCTGACACGGCAATCACGATTCCATCCGACGCGCGGACTTCGGCAAGTGACTTGCGCCAGGATGCAGGCGCGCCAATCTTGATCGCGGTTGCCGTCGTCTCTGCGTGCACCGGAACGAGATCCATGCCCGTTTCAAACGCGCGGACAAATGGCGCTGCGAGAGCAGCTTGCACGACGGCAAGCCGGGGAATCCGGTCGATGAGACCGAGCGCATGCGCTTCGCGAAAGCCTTTTCCGATAGCGCTCGAGTTCCCAAGATTGCCACCCGGGAGAATTACCCAGTCCGGAACGCGCCAGCCGGACGCCTCCAGAAGGATCAGCGCGATCGTCTTTTGTCCCTCGATACGCAGCGGATTCACGCTGTTCACGATTGCGAATCGTTTGGCATCGACCGTCCGCACGATCTCGAGCGCAGCGTCGAAATCTCCGCCGATCGCCACGACCTTTGCGCCGTAGTCGAGCGTCTGAGCCAGCTTTGCTTCGCTGATCCCGCGATCCGGAACAAGCACGATCGCCGTCATCCCGGCTCGCGCCGCGTACGCCGCCATCGATGCCGATGTATTTCCCGTGCTCGCACATATCGCCAGACGCGCACCGCGCGCCCGCGCGTGCGAGATCGCAACGGTCATCCCGAAGTCCTTGAACGACGCGGTTGGATTCATCCCGAGGTGCATGTACCGCACGCGTCGAGCGTTCGCATATTCCGCGCCCCGTCGCGCATCGTATAGCGGAACCTCGCCCTCGCGAAGAGTGACGATTTTCTCCTGCACGAGCGCAGGCAAAAGTTCGCGAAAACGCCACACACCACTGCGATCGACGACCTCGTTCGAGCGGCGGCGTTCGGCAAGCACTTCGCGATAGCGCGCGACGTCGAAGCCCACCTGAGCATCGAGCTCGAACGCGAGCAACCCGCCGCACGCATCGCAAAATACCGCGGCACCTTGTTCGGATTGAGCTGCCGCGCACTCGCTGCAGCGGAGTTGCAATCGAGGCAGCGGCAGAGCCGCGGAGATCATCCTGGTGGCCGCGTGATCGCGCCGTCTTTTGCCGACGACACCAAAGCCGCATATTTGGCAAAGACGCCGGTTGTGTAGCGCGGCGCCGGTGCTTTCCACTCCTTGCGGCGGCTTTCGGCCTGGCTTTCGCTCAGAGCGAAATCGAGACGACGCTTGTCGACGTCGATCGTGATCTGGTCGCCCTCGCGAAGGAGTGCGATCGGACCGCCGACTGCGGCTTCCGGCGCAACGTGTCCCACCATCAATCCGTGCGTTGCGCCGGAAAAGCGTCCGTCGGTGATGAGCGCGACGCTATCGCCGAGTCCCGCACCGACGATTGCGCCGGTTACACCCAGCATCTCGCGCATTCCGGGGCCACCCTTCGGACCTTCATAACGAATGACGACGACATCACCGGCTTTGATCGCGCCGGCCTCGACGGCGTGCATGGCATCTTCTTCACGCTCGAAGACACGCGCCGGTCCGCGGTGATACATGCGTTCATCGCCGGCAATCTTCACAACCGAGCCGTCCGGTGCGAGCGATCCGCGCAAGATTGCGAGACCCCCCTGCGCCTTGAACGGATGATCCGCCGTCGCGATCACTTTTTGACCCGGCGTCTCGACTGCAGTTGCGGTCGCTTCGCGCAGACTTGCACCGGTTACGGTCGGGACGTCTGCGTGAAGCAAGTTTCCTTCGATCAGCCGCTTTGCAATCAGTTGAATGCCGCCGGCCGCATCGACGTCGAGTGCAACGAATTGACCGCCGGGCCGCAGCGACGCGATGATCGGCGTCTTGCGGCTGATCGTGTCGAAATCGTCGATCTCGAGCGGAACGTTTGCGTCTCGTGCGATCGCGAGCAAGTGCAGGACGGAATTCGTCGAGCCGCCCGTGCCTGCCGCGGCAGCGATTGCATTTTCGAATGCGTCGCGCGTCGCGATGTGACGCGGGGTAATTCCGCGTCGCAACAGTTCCATCACAATGCCGCCGGTGCGATAGGCTTCTTTCTCTTTGCGTGGATCGGTCGCACCCGGGCTCGTGCTCCCGACCGGCGAGAGACCCATGATCTCGAAAACCGTTGCCATCGTGTTTGCGGTGAACTGGCCGCCGCACGCTCCCGCACCCGGACACGCGTGATCTTCGATCGCCTTGAACTCCACGCTGTCGATCTTTCCGGCCGCGTAGGCACCCACGGCTTCGAACACGTCGCCAACCGTAAGATCGCGCCCATTGAGTTTGCCCGGCGCGATCGACCCGCCATAAAACATCACCGAGGGAATGTCGAGACGCATCATCGCCATGGCTCCGCCGGGGCCTGTCTTATCGCAGGCAAACATCACGACGAGTGCATCGAACATATAGCCGCGGCAAACGAGCTCGATCGAGTCCGCGATCAAATCGCGTGATACGAGCGACGCCTTCATGCCCTCGGTACCCATTGCGATCCCGTCGCTGATTGCGATCGTGTTGAACTCGAGCGGCGTCCCGCCCGCTTCGCGAATCCCGCGCGCCACATGCGGCGCCAGCGCGCGCATGTTGTATCCGCACGGCATCGCTCCGATCCATGTGTTTGCAATGCCGATGAGCGGCTTTGCAAGGTCATCATCGGTCAGGCCGATGGCCTTGTACATTGCGCGCGCCGCAGCACGGTCGGGGCCGTTGGTGATCGTTGCGCTGCGCGCCTTAGGGTCGTAATTCATGAGAATCCATATCTAAGGGGCGCTCGGGGCGCTGTCCTCTCTTTTCGAGGCGGCACCAATCGTCGCTCGGCGCATCCTTAACGACCTACTCGACCGGCGGTCTTAGTAGCACGAACCGGGCCGGGAGTTGATCTCTTCCACGCGTAATGCGCACCTTTGAGCTCTTCTTAACCGTTAAGCGCACTAGACCCGGTTGCCAAGAACGAACTTAGGAAAGGCGAACCTTGAAGCCGCACCGGCGATTGCTGGCTGAAGAAACCTCTTGCGAGTCTCAGACATGCAAAATACCCCTCACTTCTCGCGCTCGTAGGAGTTGTAAGATGATCGGACAAGTCCTTCAATGATGACAAGCTACCCAGCCGTTGCGTCGCGCCGCTTACACGAACAAGTTCTGAATGCGCTCGTCGAAAGCATCGTTGCCGAAAAGTTTGCGTCCGGCGAGTCGTTGCCGTCCGAAGCCGAGATGTGCGAAGTCTACGGTGTCTCGCGCAGCTCCGTGCGCGAAGCGCTCCGTGTCCTCGCCGAAAAG